>JAUWOK010000016.1 GCA_030612165.1 Dehalococcoidia bacterium | reverse complement strand
AACCATTGTTTCCGAGGAAGCTATCCCTGCTTATTCCAAGCCTCTTATTTCCAAATATTTAAGCGGAGAGCGCACCACTGATAACATCCTGTATCGCCCTGCCGAATTCTACGAACAAAACAATATTACTTTTCTTTCTGGTGAAAAGATAACAAGATTAGAAATCGGCAGCAAAACTGCGCAATGTGAAGACGGGAAAATTATACAGTGGGAAAAGCTCTTGCTTGCTACAGGAGGAAAGCCCATCATCCCTAAGATTAAAGGGCTGGATAAAGAAGGTGTCTTCACTTTTACTTCTCTTGGCGACGTTATGGCAATCAACAAATCTCTGACACATGGCCAAAAAGCGGTAATTATCGGGGGAGGACTCATTGGCATCAGCGCAAGCGAAGCCCTGTTTAAACGTGGAGTTGATGTCACTGTAGTGGAAATGAAGGACCGCATATTGAATACTATTCTGGATGAACACACCTCTTCCCTGGCTGAAAAAGCCTTCAGGGGAGCCGGCATTAAGGTTATTACAGGACACACTGTAGTGGAAATAAGCGGGAATGATTCAGTTACTGAAGCAATTTTGAATGACGGAGCGACAATTCCCTGTGACCTGGTAATAGTGGCCATCGGCGTATTGCCCCGGCTTGATCTCGTTTCCAATACCGAAATTAAAATAAACCGGGGCGTAGTGGTAGATCAGTATATGTCCACAAATTGTCCCAACATTTACGCCTGCGGAGATGTATCAGAGAGCTATGATCTTGTTTACGACGAAAACAGAGTAATCCCCGTCTGGCCTAATGCTTATATGGGGGGTAGAGTTGCCGGTTTTAACATGGCTGGCGTTAGAACAGAATATCCTGCCAGTACTTCTCTGAATTCTCTCAATTATTTTGGCATAGATATCGTTTCCGCCGGGCTGGTAACATCTCTCGGCGAGGATTACGAAGTTATCACCAGGCAAGAAAATAATCTGTACAAAAAGGTCATATTGAAGAATGGCCTTATTTCAGGATTGATATTCGCCGGCGAAATAGAGCAATCCGGAATTCTTTTCGACCTCATGAAAAACAGCGTTGTAGTGGAAGAGTTTAAACAATCACTTTTGTCAGATGATTTTGGTCTTGCCTCCCTGCCACCGGAATTATGGAAAGTGAAACTACAGACATGAGCAGAAAAAAGAGAGTCGGAATTCTTGCCCTGCAGGGTGCTTTTGCCGAGCACGCGCTTAGTTTGCAAAAGCTGGAGGCAGAGGCAATAGCTATTCGCCAACCCCATGAGGTCAAAAGACTGGATGGATTGATTATTCCTGGAGGGGAAACCACCACTATCAGTTATCTTATGATGGCATATGGTTTCACAAAGTTGTTAAAGGAAGTAAGCCTCAAAGGTTTTCCTATTTTCGGAACCTGTGCGGGCATGATTTTGTTAGCAAAAAATGTCCCAGGATTGAACACAGATACCATTGGGGTTATGGATATAAAGGTGGAACGAAACTCTTTCGGCAGACAGGTTAACAGTTTCGAAATTCCTTTGCACATATCTGTTCTGGGAGAAGTTCCTTACCCCGCTGTATTCGTCAGAGCGCCAGTTATGCTGGAGGCAAAGCCTGAAGTACAAATCCTGGCGACCCTTCCCGCTGGCACGCCCGTCGCCGCCAGGCAAGGAAATTTATTGGTCTCCGCTTTTCATCCCGAGTTAACATCTGACCAGAGATTTCATTCCTATTTTTTGAATATCATTGCAGAGTGTAGTTAGTGAAAAAATTAGATAAGATAAATAATTTTTACAATGATGACAAAGTGATCGATGCCTGTTCTATATTTGGCATGATGGACACTTCGGGCAAATGCTTTTCGGGCAAAGATATAATCAAAGCTATTGCCAATATGCACGACCGCGGTAACGGTTTAGGTGGTGGATTTGCTGTATACGGCTTATACCCTCAATACGCTGATTTTTATGCTTTCCACATAATGTATTTTAATCACGAATCAAGGGCACGGCTAGAGACATATCTTGAAGAACATTTTTATATGCTTCGTGCCGAAGAAGTGCCCACTAATCCCACCCCAAACATACTCAAACCTCCACTGGTATGGCGATATTTTCTCAAAGTGAGGGGAGGGGAAAACAGTGAACAACGTCAACAGGACGATTATGTGGTAGAGAAAGTTATGGACATCAACACCAGGGCGAAAGACGCCTTCGTTTTTTCCAGCGGCAAAAATATGGCGGTATTTAAAGGGGTAGGTTATCCTGAAGAAATAGCGGAGTATTTTTGTCTGGAGCAATACGAGGGATATTTATGGACAGCCCACGGCAGATTTCCTACCAATACCCCCGGGTGGTGGGGAGGAGCCCATCCTTTTAATATATTGGATTGGACAGTAGTTCATAACGGAGAAATTTCTTCATACGGGATAAATCGCCGTTACCTGGAGCAATTTGGCTATAATTGCACCATGCAAACTGATACAGAAGTAGTAGCTTATGCGGTTGACCTCCTGGCACGAAAACACGGTTTTCCCATGGAAATAATAGCCAAAATATTGGCTGCTCCTCTGTGGAGCGAAATATCCCGCCTTCCGGAGAAGAAGCAAAAAATGTTCCGTACTTTACGCCAGGTGTATGGAAGTCTTTTGTTAAATGGCCCATTTACCGTTATTATTGCTCATCAGGGAGAAATGGTAGGACTTACTGACAGAATAAGGTTGCGCCCTCTTGTCGTAGGAACGAAAGACTCTATGCTTTACCTTTCTTCCGAGGAGTCAGCTATTCGCCTGGTGTGCCCGCATCTTGACGACGCCCGGATCCCCATGGGAGGTGAGCCAGTTATAGGTAGCCTGCAAAATCCACTCAATTCAAGAAAAACCGCGATACAAGATCCACAGAGCAAAACAGGAGAGAAATAATTGTATAGTCAAACTGGATAAAGATATCGACAGATGTTAACCAAACGTATTATCCCCTGCCTGGATGTCACCGGTGGCCGAGTGGTCAAAGGAACAAGCTTTACGCAACTCCGTGACGCTGGAGACCCTGTGGAGCTTGCCGAGTTTTATTACCAGGAAGGCGCCGATGAACTGGTCTTTTTGGATATCGGTGCCACTCCGGAAGAACGCGACACCTTGGTAGAGATTGTCGAACGCATATCCGAGCGAGTTTTCATTCCTTTCACCGTCGGTGGTGGATTACGTAGCGTTGACGATATGAGACACATCCTGGAAGCAGGAGCAGATAAAGTGTCTGTCAATACCGCTGCGGTACAATCCCCTTCTCTCGTTACCGCAGGGGCAAAAAAATTTGGCAACCAATGCATTGTGGTTGCCATTGATGCCAGACGAACAAACACAAACGATTGCCTCAAATGGGCAGTTTGCACTCACGGGGGACGAAATCTCACGGGTATAGATGCCGTTGAATGGAGTAAAAAAGCCGTTGCACTGGGCGCCGGAGAGATACTTCTCACAAGCTGGGATGCTGATGGACAGAAAGCAGGATACGACCTGGCTTTAACCCGTGCCATTAGCGAGGCAGTAACGGTACCGGTTATTGCCAGCGGCGGGGCAGGTACTCTGGAACATCTTTGCGAGGCCCTGACTAGTGGTAAGGCCGACGCGGTTCTTGCAGCTAGCATTTTTCATTACAAAACTTATTCTATCGCACAGGTGAAAGCCTACCTGGCTGAACAGGGAATCCCTGTGAGAAGGTAACGATGGTACGAAAGGATAACTATAATGAAAACTTATCTGCCACCTAAATTTATAATAGAACGAGATCAGTACAGGTGTACTCAATGCCAGGCTTGTGTTAGCCAGTGCTCTTTCGATGCTAACTATTATGACGCTGAAGACGATGAGGTAAGAAGTCGCGAGGAAAATTGCGTCGGCTGCCACCGCTGCGTCGTTTTCTGCCCCACTAATGCCATAACTGTAAGAGAAAACCCTTCGAGTTACAGGAGAAATGAAAGCTGGACACATGAAGCTATCGAAGATATTATCAAACAGTCGGAGACAGGTGGGATGCTTCTTACAGGGATGGGCACTGATAAGGGCTACCCTATTTTCTGGGATCACCTGCTATTGAACGCCAGCCAGGTAACTAATCCATCTATAGACCCGTTGCGTGAACCCATGGAATTGACTACTTATTTGGGGCAGAAGCCCGACATGGTGAAGCTTACATCTGATTCCACGGACATTGAAACAGAAATCACCAACCAGATCAAACTGGATATTCCCATAATGCTCACCGCTATGTCTTATGGAGCCATAAGCCTTAACACGCAGGAATCTTTGGCCAGAGCTGCCACCGAAGCCGGCACTTTATGGAACACAGGAGAAGGAGGGCTTCACCCCAGTCTTCGTAAATATGCGAATAATATGGTAGCGCAGGTGGCTTCGGGAAGATTCGGCGTGCACTCAGAATATCTCAATATGGCCAGGGTAGTGGAAATCAAGATCGGACAGGGAGCCAAGCCAGGTATCGGAGGACATCTCCCGGGAGAAAAGGTCAGTCTCGATGTTTCAGCAACCAGAATGATTCCACAGGGAACAGATGCCTTATCGCCCGCTCCCCAGCACGATATTTACTCAATAGAAGATTTATCTCAGCTCATATACGCTTTAAAGGAAGCAACAAATTATACCAAGCCCATATCGGTGAAGATAGCTGCCGTACATAACTCAGCAGCTATTGCTAGCGGTATGGTCCGGGCGGGAGCAGACATCATCGTTCTTGATGGATTAAGAGGTTCGACAGGTGCTACGCCCAAGATCATTCGGGACAATGTCGGCATTCCCATAGAACTCGCTCTCGCCGCAGTGGACGAGCGATTGCGCAAAGAAGGCATTCGCAACAAAGCTTCGATAGTCGTTGCCGGAGGGATTAGAAACAGTGGGGATGTTACCAAAGCCATTGCTTTAGGAGCTGATGCTGTTTACATCGGAACCGCTGCTCTTATCGCATTAGGATGCCATGTCTGTCAACAATGCCACACTGGTAAATGTGCCTGGGGTATCTGTACTACAAACGTCGGGTTGACTAAAAGAATTAATCCGAATATAGGAACAAGGCGGCTGACGAATCTCCTGAACAGTTGGAGCCTAGAAATTAAAGATATGCTAGGGGGGATGGGTATCAACGCGATAGAAAGCCTCCGCGGCAACCGCCTTCATTTAAGAGGGGTGGGCCTTAGCGACACCGAACTTAAGATACTGGGCGTAAGGGCGGCAGGAAGTTGAAAATGAAAAAACTTTCATCAGCACAGGTAAATGCTTTCAACATGACCACCAGAGAGCTTAGTTGCAAGTTGAGGGAAATTGTTGCTGATGGCAGCGAAAGAATTGAAATTCACAACACGTGCGGCCAGAGGTATATCGGCACTGGACTGGGGGCTGTTCAACTTGATATTTACGGTACCCCCGGAAATGATCTGGGGGCTTTCATGGATGGGGCTGAAATCACCGTACACGGTAACGCTCAGGACGGATGTGGAAACACCATGAATGCCGGAAAAATAATTATTCATGGAAATGCAGGAGATACACTTGGGTTGTCTGCCAGAGACGGTAAAGTTTTTGTTAAAGGAAACGTTGGTTACAGAACCGGTATTCACATGAAAGAATACCATGCGCAAAAGCCTGTGATAATTATCGGTGGCACAGCTCAAGATTTCTTTGGCGAGTACATGGCAGGTGGAATCCTTGTTCTTCTGGGCCTCAATTTGCAGGAGGGAGAGCGACAAAAAGCTAATTTTATAGGCACCGGCATGCATGGAGGAGTTATCTATGTGCGGGGGAAAGTTGAGGATTTTCAATTAGGAAAGGAACTGGGCACTGCAGATCTCAATGAAGAAGATTATGATGCCCTGGGGAAGATAGTAAATGAATTTGCCAGCTATTTTGGGCACGATGCTCAGGAAATATTGAAGTGTAAATTTACCAAGCTATACCCTTTATACTTGCGTCCGTATGGAAAACTTTACGCCTATTAGGAATTTGTTTGATAAAAGCAAGGACATTGTTTAGACTGCTTATTGCCGCCAGCAACACCAGGCAAATTCAGAAACTGAGTTCAGAACTCACACAGGACGGCTTTGCCTGTTATAGCGCTTCCGATGAGGAATCTCTTGCATGCTTGGCCAGTGAACAAATTCTCGATTTAATAATGATCGACACCACCGATTCACTGATTAATCCTGCCCTCCTGCCAGTTATACGGAAAATAAAAACGGATACCTCTCTTCCTGCATTTGCGCTCCTCCCTCGTGAAAAAAATGATTTCCTTGATTCCGGATTCCCTGTGGACGATTTCGCGATCGAACCATGGGACGCAATTGAGATAGCATTACGAACAAAGAGAATCCTGCAGCTAAGAAAGATTATCTCCCCCACAGGGCAATCATTAAAACATGCTGATCTGATCATATATCTGGATAAGTGCCAGGTGATGCTTGACAACAAACAAATAATATTGACTTTCAAAGAATATCAGTTGCTCAAATTTCTCATGAACAACAAAGGCAAAGTTTTTTCCCGTGAGATTTTACTGGAAAAAGTCTGGGGATGGGATTATTACGGCGGTGACAGGACAGTGGATGTACACATCCGGAGATTGAGAGGTAAGATTGAGGATAAAAACCATATTTTTATTGAAACATTTAGAGGCATGGGATATAGCTTCAAAGATAGCATATAACTCAGCTTCTCTGGCTTCTAAACCAAAATACTTTCTGTAACTTAAACTTAATATATTCGTAATCTCCTCGTAACAGTCACCTGTTATTCTCCTGAATGACTAAATAAAAGGAGGGTGATCTCATGTACAAACTACTAACAAAGATTCCTGCTACGCCTAGGTGGTTGTCAAGAGCCAGCATGATCTCCCTGTTTGCGGTAACGCTTCCCATGGTAATGAGGAGTACCGTGCTGGCAGCTGACCCTACTGGCGTAGGAGGAACGACAGACACCGCTGTAAATTATATCTGGATACTGGGATGTGCTTTTCTGGTGATGTTCATGCAACCAGGATTTGCCATGCTGGAAGCGGGTTTCTGCCGTTCCAAGAATGTCACTAATCTGATGACCAAAAACCTCATGGATTTCGTCATCGGGTCACTGGCCTTTTTCCTTGTGGGTTACGCCATCATGATGGGCGCAGACTGGCGTGGGCTTTGGGGCACAACAGGATGGTTTATGATTGGAGATTTTTATGACGTAGATACCTACCTTAACATGTTCTGGATGCTGGTTTTCTGCGCCACCGCGGCCACAATAGTTGCTGGGGCTGTTGCAGAGCGCATGAAGTTCAAAGCCTACATCATCTACACCATAATACTCAGTGTTATTATTTATCCTGTATACGGTCATTGGATATGGGGTGGTGGCTGGTTGTCCCAGTTGCCATTCGGCATGGGAGCCTTGGACTTTGCCGGGTCAGGAGCAGTACACGCTATCGGCGGATTCGTTGGACTGGCAGGAGCAATGGTCCTGGGGCCCAGATTTGGCAAATTTGATAAAAAGGGGAAGGCAAGGGCGATTCCTGGACACAGTATGTCTATGGCTGCATTGGGATGTTTTATACTATGGTTCGGCTGGTTCGGTTTTAACTCCGGAAGCACTCTTGACGCCCATCACACGAGAATCGCAGTCATCGCTGTTAATACTAACATGGCAGCAGCAGCAGGCGCACTGGCAGCAATAGCCATAGCTAAACTGAAAACTCAAAAATGGGATCTGGGCATGGCCATTAATGGCGCTATAGCGGGTCTTGTAGCCATTACCGCTTCCTGTGCATGGGTAGAAGGCTGGGTCGCTATCATCATAGGGCTCATCGCCGGCGCTTTGATGTATGTTAGCGTCAAATTCCTGGAAGCGAAAGGTATTGACGACCCGGTGGGCGCAGTAAGCGTTCATGGCACCTGCGGTCTCTGGGGATTGCTCAGCGTTGGTCTTTTCGCCGACGGGACATATGGTAATTATGCCATAGAAGCACCCTTCGCTACCGGCTTGTTCTATGGCGGGGGAGCAGAGCAACTACTCGCTCAAGTTATTAGCATAGCAACGGTTGCTGCTTGGGCATTTGGCATAGGCTACCTGATGTTCAAGGCTCTGGACAAAATTATAGGCATCCGCGTTTCGCCACAAGTAGAAATGCAAGGGCTGGATATACCGGAGCATGGTACGCCAGCATACCCCGAGTTCATTACTAAGGACAGTTAACCGTAACAAAATTAGAGGGGAGACAGAAATGAAAAAGATTGAGGCGATAATTAGAATAGAAAAATTCGATGATGTTAAAGAAGCGTTAAAAGAAGCCGGTTATCCGGGAATGACAAAGACTTCTGTTTCAGGACACGGCAAGCAAAAAGGACTGAAACAACAATTCCGCGGTACGACCTTTGAGGTGGAATTCCCGGCAAAGCTGAAACTGGAAATCGTGGCGAATGATAAAGATGTGGAGAAAATAGTTGACGTTATTATCGGCAACGCCAGAACCGGCGAAGTTGGAGACGGCAAAATCTTTATCTATGCTGTGGAAAGCGCGATCAAGGTAAGGACGGGGGAGAAAGACAAAGACGCCATTTGAAAATATCCTGGTGGCGCTTGGAGAGGGGGGCTCTGCACTAGTGCCCCCCTCTCCCTTTCCCCTCAAAATCAAAACCCAGTTCTATTATTTTTCGCATAACTTTTTCGAGTTATACCTGAAAAATAGCTACAACCTTAACCTGTTTGTAACATGCAGGAAACATTATTATGCTAAAGTGGCTTGGTTGACTTCAGCCGCAATCTGTGGTTCGATAGTCTCTGGTTATTTACTAAATAGGAGGATTTTTATGTCAACTAAAGAACGCCTTGAGGCATGTGATTACGTCGTTAAATTAGCTAAAGAGCAGGATATAAAATTTATACGTCTCTGGTTTACCGATATTCTGGGAAGTCTTAAGAGTTTTGCTATCACTTTCGAAGAGCTTGAAGAAGCGTTAGAAACAGGCAGAGGGTTTGATGGCTCGTCGATCCAGGGATTTGCCCGCATAGACGAGAGCGACATGATAGCACTACCCGACCCCACTACTTTTCAGATTGTTCCCTGGCGCCCAAAAGTACATCAGGGAGTGGCCAGAATGTTTTGTGACATTTATTGGCCAGGGGGACTGCCCTTTGAAGGAGATCCCCGATACGTGCTGCAAAGAAATCTGAAGAAAGCCGCCGACATGGGTTACACTTTTTACGTCGGCCCGGAGCTGGAATACTTTTATTTCAAAGACTCGGAATCGACGCAACCCCTGGATCATGGTGGTTATTTTGACCTTACGCCTCCCGACATCGCTACTGATTACAGGCGAGAGACAATTCTTATCCTGGAAGAGATGGGCATCGGCGTAGAATATAGCCACCATGAGGTCGCTCCCAGCCAACATGAGATAGATTTGCGTTACACCGACGCTCTGACTATGGCCGATAATGTTATGACTTATCGAATCGTGGTCAAACAGGTAGCCCAGAATAACGGAGTTTACGCTACCTTCATGCCAAAGCCTATAGCAAACGTAAACGGCAATGGAATGCATGTCCATATGTCTTTGTTCAAAGATAATAGGAATGCTTTCTTTGATAAGAATACTCCCGGCCACCTCTCCAAAATAGCTCGGAGTTTTGCCGCTGGCGTTTTAAAGCATGCTCCCGAACTCACGGTTGTCACTAATCAATGGATAAATTCTTACAAGCGTCTTTTGCCCGGCTACGAGGCGCCTGTTTACATTACCTGGGCGCGCAGAAATCGCTCTGATTTGATCCGTGTACCTGAATATCTGCCAGGGAAGGAAAATGCCACCAGAATTGAATACAGAGCTCCTGATCCTGCTTGTAACCCCTACCTGGTTTTTAGTGTGCTACTGGCTGCCGGTCTGGATGGTGTGGAAAAGGGATATGAACTACCCCCTGCAGTGGAGGAAAATGTCTTCGAGATGAGTGCACACAGACGAAAGGAACTCGGCATCAAGACACTTCCCGACAGTCTATATGAGGCCATCAAGCTTGCGCAGGACAGCCCCCTGCTTAAAGAGGCGCTCGGCGAACATGTCTTTAATACTTTTATGCAGAACAAAAATGTGGAATGGGAAAGATTCTGCGCACAAGTAACTGACTACGAACTCAAGCGCTACCTGCCTATCTTATAACCAGGAAGGTAGCGCTTGCTATTTCTTGCCACCCAGCTTTGTACTGCCTGTCACGTTTAATTGTACAACTCGTCCACAATTGGGGCAGGTGATTTCTATGACGAGAGGTTTCTCCATTACTCTTTCTACAAGGGAGGTAAGAATGGAATCTATATTATCCAGGCGTTTATCCAGCATATCGAGACGCTTGGCTAGTTGCTCTGGTGTCAGATTTCTGTCAATTTGCATAGTTATGCAGCCTTTATCGTGAACAAAATTACAGGCTCTTCTCCACAACTCCTAAAGCCATCAATTCCTCTTTATCCTTCTGTACTAATTTGTCTACCTGTTCGGAGATAGTACGTTCCAGATACATGCGAAAGGCTTCTCGCGCCGCTGGTGAAGATTTAACTGCTTGTTTAGCCCGTTCCCATTCATCACGGATAACTTTATTAATCTGCTCCGAACCTACGGGATCACTACCCTGATACAATTCTTCTATTTGATCAAGCACCCTCCCCGTCAGAGACCTCTTTAAACGATCAAAGGAAAGGACCTCTTCCCAAGTATAAGGCTTTGCTGTTTTACCCTCGGTCATGATTTATTACCTCCCGCGAAACACTCATTCTAGCTATTTAATACCGTTATCATAAATTTAACCATTGCCACCTGTCAACCGAACTTTAAGATACTTCCATCCGCTAAGTAAGTGCATCTGTTATAATTATCCCGAAATGTTAGCTACGGTAATGGGCGGTGCTACAATTGGATTGGAAGGAGCCGTAATAGAAATTGAGGTCGACATTTCGCCGGGATTGCCATCTTTCACGATCGTAGGATTACCCGATAAGGCCGTCCAGGAAGCCAGAGAAAGGGTTAGGTCGGCTATTAAAAACTGCGGCTATACTTTCCCCAATAAAAGAATTACCGTCAATCTGGCGCCAGCAAATCTAAAAAAAGAAGGCCCTTCATATGATCTGCCCATAGCGCTAGGTATTCTCATAAGTTCAGGGCAGTTGAACGGCGATTATTCAAATGCCCTGTTTATAGGGGAGCTATCCCTTGATGGCAAATTACGTCACAGCCGCAGCGTACTGCCTATGGCCTCCTTGGCCCAGGAAAAAGGATTTACCGATATGTTCATGGCTCTGGCAGACGCCAGAGAAGCCTCCATTGTGGAAAACATACGTATCATGCCCGCAGAATCACTGTCCCAGATCGTATCCCACTTTGCAGATGAAATACGCATACAGGAATATTCCGACGACGGCAGCTGGTTGCAAACCATTCACGAACATTACGCTTTTGATTTCTCTTACGTCAAGGGGCAAGAGCACGCCAAAAGAGCACTGGAAATAGCGGCAGCAGGAAGACACAACGTTCTGATGGTGGGTCCACCAGGAAGCGGCAAGACCATGCTGGCCAGATCTTTGCCAGCGATATTGCCAGAGCTAACAATGAAACAGGCAATCGAGGTAACCAAGATTTATAGCGTTAGGGGGCTGCTGCCCAGGGATATACCTCTTATTAAAGAACGCCCTTTTCGTTCTCCACATTACACCACTTCCCATGCAGGATTGGTAGGAGGAGGACAATGGCCACATCCCGGAGAAATCAGCCTTAGCCATCATGGTGTTCTCTTTCTGGACGAATTCCCCGAATTCGGCCGCTCTGTTTTAGAGGCCTTACGACAACCGATGGAAGACAAAGTTATCGTCATTAGCCGGGCACATGGCAGTGTCACTTTCCCTGCCAATTTCATGCTGGTCGCAGCCATGAATCCCTGCCCTTGTGGTTATTACGGAGATACCTTTAAGGAATGCAAGTGTTCTCCCGTAGAAATCAACCGCTATCGTAAAAGAATAAGCGGTCCTCTTTTGGACCGCATTGACATTTTTATTGACGTACCACATATTGACTATGAAAAGCTAACAGATGAAAAAACGCCTGAAAGCTCTGAACGGGTCAGACTAAGAATCAATGCAGCTCATCAAATCCAGCTTGAGCGGCTAAAAAAGACAAACTCAAGCTGTAACTCGGACATATCTCCGCAGGAGATACAGAAATTCTGTAAAGTGGATGATTCTTCCCAAAGCCTACTTCGTAACGCCACAAAGCAATTTCATCTCACCGCTCGCGCTTTCCATCGTATCCTCAAACTTTCTCGAACCATCGCAGATCTGGATGGCAATGAAGACATTAAAACCCAGCACCTGGCCGAAGCATTACAGTACCGACAGAAAGAAACTCGTTACTGAACTGAGCAAACATTCCCTGGAACTTATTTGTCATTCGTAAAGTCAACCCGGTAAACGGTTTATATTAAGTATTGCTTTGGAAACAGGCAAAAGACTATACTTTAAAAGAGGAGGTGACATGCGATGGCAGAAGTAGAGATCGGCAAAGTAACAGAGTTCTTCGCCCGTCCCGTAGTGGCTGGTATTCAGTTAACAGGAGAACTGAAGCAGAAGGAACTGCTTCGCATCAAGGGCCATACTACAAATATTGAGATGGTGGCAGAATCCATACAGATTGACCATATCAATGTCGCTGAAGGGAAACCGGGGGATAGCATCGGCATCAAGGTCCCTGACAGGGTAAGAACAGGAGATACGGTCTACAGAGTCATTCCATAGCCTTAATCAGATTAGCCATCTCTATGGCACTGAGTGCGGCAGCGAATCCTTTGTTGCCTTCTTTAGCACCCGCCCTTTGTATTGCTTGCTCCAGAGTATCTGCCGTAATCACTCCCTGTGCAACAGGCACTCCGGTTTCCAAGCTTACCTTACTAATTCCCTTGTTTACTTCAGCGGAAACATACTCAAAGTGAGGAGTTCCTCCCCGAATCACAGTTCCAAGACAAACCACTGCGTCGTACTTCCCTGACCGGGCAAATTTCATAGCTATGAGCGAAATCTCCAGACATCCCGGCGTCCAGGCGATATCTATATCCTTTTCGTCAACACCATGGCGCACAAGCGCATCCTTCGCCCCTTCCAACAGCTTCCCGCTGATCAACTCATTAAAACGAGAAACAACTACCCCGAATCTAAGGCCTTTACCAATCAACATACCTTCATAGAGCTTACTCACGAATTTTCACCTCCTACTATAAAAATCTGTTTCAGTTTCTAACTGCAGTTCGTCTCGACTTCTACCACTCACCTCCCCCTCTAATCCCAGAAGATGTCCCATCTTTTGCTGTTTGGTCTCCAGATAATGAGCGCTATAGGAATTAGGTGCAACCAGCAAGGGCACCGTTTCTACAATATTAATACCGTAACTCTCCAATCCTACAACTTTTTTAGGATTATTGGTAAGCAGCCTAACATTATGTAAACCCAGGTCGGATAGAATCTGGGCACCAATACCATAATCTCTTAGATCGGGAGCAAAACCCAGAGCTATATTAGCTTCCACGGTATCCATTCCCCGATCCTGAAGTGCGTACGCACAGAGCTTATTATGGAGGCCAATGCCCCTGCCCTCCTGTCTCATATAAAGCATAACTCCTCTACCTGCGTCAGCAATTTGCTGCATAGCTTTATCAACCTGCTCCCCACAATCACATCTCAAGCTACCAAAAACATCGCCAGTAAGACATTCGCTATGAATGCGTACCAGAACGGGTTCTTTTCCCGATACATTACCTTTTACCAGAACCACATGCTCACCAGCATCAACGATGCTCTTGTATGCCATAACAACAAACTCCCCGAATCTGGTAGGCAAGCTAGCTTCTGTTACTTTGCTCACCAATTTTTCATGACGCCTACGATAAGCAATCAAATCTGACACAGTTATAATTTTCAAGTCGAATTCGGCAGCCATTTTTTCAAGCTCAGGTAAACGAGCCATGGAACCATCCTCTTTCAAAACCTCGCATATAACTCCCGCGGGGTAGAGCCCCGCCAGCCGAGCTAAGTCTACAGCAGCCTCGGTATGCCCTGCTCGCACCAGCACTCCTCCTTCTCTGGCTCGAATCGGAAAAACATGACCGGGGGAAACTATGTCTTCCGCAGTAGCAGTCAAATCAACTATAGTTTTAATCGTTTGCGCCCGATCAGAAGCAGAAATGCCGGTTGTAACATTATTTTTTGCTTCTACAGCTACAGTAAAAGCAGTAGAAAATCGTGAGGTGTTGTCACTAACCATTTGTGGTATCTTTAACTCATCTAACCTGCAACCGACAATAGGAAGACAAATCAGACCACGAGCATACCTGGCCATAAAATTCACACTTTCGGGAGTGATTTTCTCAGCAGCCATAACCAGATCACCTTCATTCTCGCGATCTTCATCATCGACCACAAGAACAAACCTGCCCTTTCTGATATCTTCAATTGCTTCCGAAACACTACTTAACATTGCTCAAAATCCATACTTTTCCAGGAAAAAGGTAGATATTCCCTGCTTGCTATGACTTGTATTAATAAGACGCTTTATATATTTAGCCATCAGATCCATCTCCACATTAACTAAATCTCCCTGTTTCCTGCTGCCAAGAATAGTATGTTCCCTGGTATAAGATATCAGGGACACCGAACAGGAAAACTCGTCGAAAGCAGAAACGGTCAGACTTGCACCATCAATAGCAACGAATCCCTTGTTCGCTATATATGGCATTAACTCGGTTGGAATTGCTACCCGCATAATTTTGGAGTTGCCTTCCTGGATCACCTTCATCACTTCCCCCATAGCATCAACATGCCCTGAAACCAGATGCCCCCCCACACGCCCCCCTGCAACCATGGCCCTTTCCAGGTTCACACCATCACCATAACGTACTCTACCAAGATTGCTAGAACGCAATG
>JAUWOK010000059.1 GCA_030612165.1 Dehalococcoidia bacterium | reverse complement strand
GAGGAGATGAGAGAATTCATGGAGGCACATCGTGTCCTGTACTATCCTTCCTGCAAGCCAGTAAACCTGGACGATGCCAGCAACTCCCACTTTTACGAAAAATGCAACCTTTCTATCTCCGTTCCTTCCCTTTGCGACAGAAGTCTGGCACCCATAGGGCAGAGTTCAGTCGTCTTGCAGTCTCCTGCCATATATGACTGGCAGAAAAAATGGCGTGCGGGCAAAAATAATAACAGGACACAGTCTTACCGCAGGCTGAAGGAAAAAGTGGCCGACCAGATGATCGCCACCGCAGACGATATCATACCGGGATTGGCGGCACGCATCCAGGTGATAGATGTCGCCACTCCTCTAACCCATGAGCTTTTCACGGGAAACAGCGGCGGAGCTTCAACAGGGTGGAACCGTGACCCACACCTGTCCTTTATCCAGAAGAAAGAGGGAGAGTTCGCCACGCCGATAGAAAATCTCTACGCCGTGGGGCACTGGACCTTTTCCAGAGGAAGCGTAGCCACTGCCGCCCTATCAGGCAAAATTGTGGCAGATACCATCGCGAGCAGGCTGAGTTAGGCAAAATTCCCCTGTTATGCCGCTGCAGGATGCAAGGAAAAAGGACAAAAACATGGATGAGACAGGCATAAAAACGCTGGAATGGCTCGGAAGTAGCTTGAGAATCCTTGACCAGAGCAGGCTTCCCCATGAGCAGACTTTTATAGACACGGCAGACTACCGCGATGTAGTTCTGGCTATCAAAACGATGCAGGTGAGAGGGGCACCGACCATCGGCGTGGCCGCCGCTTATGGTATCGCCCTGGGAGCACTGGCCATAAAAACAGACAGCGAGGAGGAGTTTCGCCACGCGCTCACCCAGGTGATGGCCGATTTCGCCGCCACCAGGCCCACCGCCGTCAACCTTTTTCACGCCATTGGCCGCATGCGTAAAGCCGCGGCAGAAAGCAACTTCAGTGGACTGAAAGAGCGCATGGCAAGAAAAGCGGAGGAGATTCACAGACAGGAAATAGAGGCCACCAGGCGCCTCAGCCTGTTGGGCGCAGAGCTTATCAGGCACGGCGATACCGTGCTCACCTATTGCAACGCCGGCCCGCTGGCCACTACCGGATATGGCACCGCGCTGGGCATCATCAAGGCGGCATATGATGCAGGAAAGAAGATAGCGGTCTTCTCCGCAGAGACCCGCCCTCTCCTCCAGGGAGCCAGGTTGACCACCTGGGAGCTGAAACAGATGGGCATCCCCGTGACCCTCATCACTGATTCCATGGCCGGATATTTTATGAACAGAGGCAAAATCAACTGCGCCGTGGTCGGGGCGGACAGGATTGCCACTAACGGAGACGCCGCCAACAAGATCGGTACTTACACTGTTTCGGTGCTGGCGCACGAGAACAACATACCCTTCTATATCGCCGCTCCCACCAGCACCATTGACCTCTCCCTTGCTTCAGGAGCAGAAATCCCCATTGAGGAGCGCGCCCCTGAAGAGATAACCCACATCAAGGGGATACGCATCGCTGCGGAAGGTATTGCGGCGGCAAACCCGGCTTTTGATGTTACCCCGCATCGCTACATCAGCGCTATCGTCACCGAAAAAGGGGTACTTCACGAGCCATATGCAGAGAGCCTGAAGAAAGCGCTTGCCTGAATTCACGCTCTCTCCCCCTTCTGCAATCCGGTATAATCAAGCAATCATTATGAGAAACAGGCCGAAGGAAACTCGCGAGCTTTTAGAAGTAAAGATCGGCAGGTTGAACAGTCTGGGAGAGGGTATTGCCGCAGGAGAGAGAAAATTGCCCCCCATCCCCACCACCTTGCCTGGCGAAGAAGTAACGATAGAAGTTGTCAGCAGAAAAAGGCGCTCCTTCTGCCGCGTGCTGGGGATACTTACCCCTTCCTCAGAGCGCATCCTTCCCCTCTGTCCCTATTTTGGAGAGTGCTCCGGCTGTCAGTGGCAGCATATCAGCTACGCCCAGCAACTGGAGCTAAAGTCCCTAGGAATAAAAGAGGCGTTCTTGCCAGCAGGCATAGAAGAAGAGCGCATTCTACCCATACTCCCCTCGCCGGAAACGCTACATTACCGCAACCATGCCCGCTTCACCGTAAGAAAAGGCGAACCCGGGTTCGTTAACAGGCACAGCCGCCGCTTTGTGCCCGTTACCTCCTGCCTGCTCATGAACGAGAAAATCAATGCCGCACTAAAGAACCTCAGCGGCTGCTGCGAGGAAACCGCTCACTTGAGCATCAGGTGTGGTAGCGCCACGGGCGAAGTCCTTATTCAGCCCGAGATTAAGACCGCTAATATTCCCACAGGGCAGTCTTTTTACCACGAGGTTCTTTCAGGACATCGCTTTCAGGTTTCTGCTGCCTCGTTCTTCCAGGTCAATACGCAAGGCGCGGAAAAAATCATCGAGGTTATGGGGCGGTGGGTCAAGGGATCCAGTCTCCTGGTTGACTCCTACGCCGGAGTGGGCACCTTTTCCCTAGTCTTCTCAGGCATGGCAGAAAAAGTGATTGCAGTGGAAGAATCCTCCGCCGCCTGCCAAGACGCCACGCACAATCTGGACGAGGTGAAAAATGTCCGTCTCATTAAGGGGAAAGCGGAGGAAGTCATGAAGGAGATCGAAGAACATCCCGATGTGGTGATTCTTGACCCTCCCAGAGCAGGATGTTTTGAGGAAATGCTACAAGCTCTTTTAACCCTCCTGCCCTCAAAAATTGTTTATGTGTCCTGCAACCCCACCACCCTGGTGCGGGACATCAAAACTCTTTCGCCTACGTACAAAGTATCGGAGGTGCAGCCAGTGGACCTTTTTCCTTATACTTATCATGTGGAGTGTGTCGCCGTCCTTGAAATTAGATAATCTTATCCTTGCTTCCGCCTCCCCACGGAGAAGAGAGATCATAAAGGCGCTAGGTGTCCCCTTCTCAATTTTTACGCCCATGGTGGACGAAACGCTGCGCTCGGATAAACCCGAGGCGCTGGTCAATCTTGCTATCCGCAAGGCACAATCCTGCAAAGGAGAGGGAGTGGTAGTGTCCGCAGATACAACAGTGGCTCTTGACGGTAGATTTTTGGGCAAACCCGCCAATGAAAAAGAGGCACTGGCAATGCTTCTTGCTCTCCGCGGAAGGGAGCATCTCGTCATCACCGCGATAGCTTCTCTCTTTCAAGACAGACTGGCTTCATCCTGCTGCATTACCCGGGTGATTATGCGGCACTATAATGAGAGTGACGCAATGGCCTACATCGCTTCAGGAGAGGCGATGGACAAGGCAGGTGCATACGCCATCCAAGACTCCTCTTTCCACCCTGTCGCCTCCTGCGCAGGCTGTTATCTCAATGTTGTCGGGCTGCCTCTTTGCGCCCTAGTACGCGACCTCAAAAAGCTGGGTTTCCACCTGGAAAATCTCAGCCTGCCAGAGGAATGCCAGGGATGCCAGATAAAAGATTTACCAGTGCCACTCTGAATTCGATCGTCCTGCCACAAGGAACACAGGCAGGGAAAAGCGGGTTTAATCCTGGTCAATTCTGTTAAAATAGTCCCTGAATATCGTA
Organism: Dehalococcoidia bacterium; assembly: GCA_030612165.1. Lineage (GTDB taxonomy): Bacteria > Chloroflexota > Dehalococcoidia > GIF9 > AB-539-J10 > UBA6803. Next base: position 2,531 of record JAUWOK010000059.1, on the reverse strand, counting down.
AGGAGGAATACATTCATGGCAAAGACACAGATAGGTATCATCGGCGGCAGCGGGTTGGATCAGATAGAAGGGATGAGCGAAATAAGAGAAGTTACCATAAACACCCCTTTCGGCAAACCCAGCGCTGCCATAACATTGGGACAACTGGAAGGGAAAGCTGTCGCTTTTCTACCCAGACATGGCAAAGGACATTTCATTTACCCAACGGCGGTGCCCGTGCGAGCCAACATCTATGCCTTAAAATCCCTGGGGGTAGAGAGAATTATTTCAGTGAGCGCCGTTGGCAGTCTCAAGGAAGAGCTTCCTCCCATGGACATAGTCGTTCCAGACCAGATTATTGACCGCACTAAAGGGAGAGACAGTACCTTTTTCTCCGACGGCATCGTGGTGCATATCGCTTTCGCCGACCCCTTCTGTCCCAACCTCAGCCACCTGCTGTCCCAGGCCGGCCAGCGCACAGGAGCAAACATCCACGAAGGAGGCATTTACCTAGCCATGGAGGGCCCTCAGTACTCCACCAGGGCAGAATCGGAGCTTTACCGCTCCTGGGGCGCCAGCATCATCGGCATGACAGCCATTCCTGAAGCCAAGTTGGCCCGGGAGGCGGAAATCTGTTATGCCACGCTCGCTTCTGTTACTGATTTTGACTGCTGGCATCCCAGGCACGATTCCGTGACCACAGAGATGATTATCGGCAATCTGCAAAAAGGCATTGGTACGGCCAAGAAGATATTAAAGGCAGCAATCGCTGACATTCCCGCGGAGAGAACCTGCGCCTGCGGACACGCACTCAAAGACGCTATCGCCAGCGCGCCGGAAAGCATTTCGCGCGAAACGAAGGATTCTCTGAAATTGCTTCTGGGGAAATACCTGCAGTAACCACCCCTCCACCAAAAGCAACCGCTGTGCTTACGCCCTCTACCGCTGGGGTTCGATAATTACCTTGATTGCCTGCCCTTCTTGCGGGTGGACAAGAAGGTAGAAGCCCTTTTCCGTTTCCTCAAGCCCCAGGCGATGAGTAATCATCTCGCGAACATCAATGCCGCCAGAGCGAAGTAGCTCCAGCGCCGCTGTGGAATCTGCTGGCGGCCCGGCATAACTGCTAGTAAGCGTTATTTCTTTGCGCCAGAAAAGCTCGTTTATCGGCAGCGGAATGGTGTCTCCTTCCTCCGCAGGGGCAAAGAAAATCACCGTGCCACCCTTGTCTACAGACTGCAACGCCTGTTTTATGGCTACCCTCGCTCCTGTGCATATTATCACCAGGTCAGCCAATCTGCCGTTATTAACCCCGCGCAGACATTCAGGCGTATAATCCCCTGCGGCAAAAACAGCATTGGCACCAAATTTTTTGGCTGCCGCCAAGCGGTGCTCAACAACATCCGTGGCCACAATGCACCCCGCTCCCAAAGAACGCGCCAGCTTGACATGTAAAAGCCCGGCAATACCACTACCCACGACCAGTACACCGCCACCGGGTCGCAGATGCGCCATCCTCTGACCGCGTAAAACGCAAGCTAACGGCTCTACAAAAGTGGCTTCCTCGAAAGACACCTCCTGAGGCAGCGGAAACACACCTCTATCCACATTAATCGCCGGCACGCGGATGTACTCGGCGAAGCCGCCCGGGTCAAAATGCGTTTCAGAAAGAAGCGTTTCGCAGACGCTGTGATGTCCACTCAAGCAATAATGACAGGTGTTACAGGGCACATGATGAGCCACAGTTACCCTGTCCCCTTCTTTATAACGCCGTTCTCCCTCTCCCACAGCAACGACCACACCTGCTATTTCGTGCCCCAGCACCAGCGGTGCCTTGTGCAGGCGATACCATTCCATCCCATCGCTGCCGCAAATGCCACTGGCCTCCACCCGCACGAGAAGCTCTCCCTCGCCGATTTGAGGCACAGGAATCTCTTCCAGCCGCACGTCGCGGTTGTTATACCACATAGCCACCCGCATCATTTGCCCTTGCTTCATGCTACGCCCTCTCTTGCTTTACGCTCTCGTATATCTCCTGCGCTTCGCGAGGCGAGGCGTTTTCGTGAATGATGGAGCGCAAGGCACGAGCCATAGCCACAGGATAATCATTCTGCCAGACATTTCTGCCCAAGTTTACTCCCACAGCGCCGTTCTGCAATCCGTCATGCACAAACTCGAAAACCTCAAGCTCGGTGTTCACTTTGGGACCACCCGCCATAACTACAGGCACGGGGCACCCCTTCACCACTTTCTCAAAATTCTCACACCAGTAGGTTTTGACCACGCTGGCACCCAACTCGGCAGCGATGCGGCAACACAAGGCGAGGTAACGAGCATCTCTCTTCTCCAGTTCTTTGCCAACCGCCGTAGTTGCCATCACCGGTATGCCGTAACGGTTGCCTTCGTCAACCAGCTTCGCCAAATTAAGCAGCGAATCATGTTCATAATCAGTCCCCACAAAAATGGAGTTCCCCACCGCCGCCACATTCAGGCGGATAGCTTCTTCCATAGAAGTAGTGGTTCCTTCATGAGCCAGGTCTTTCCCTACCATGCTG
>JAUWOK010000090.1 GCA_030612165.1 Dehalococcoidia bacterium | reverse complement strand
CTTTGTTTTTGCCCTGGTGCCCATTTTCTTCATGGATCTTGTTGGATTGGTGGCGGGTTCTGTAAAATTTCCCCTGTGGAAATTTTTCCTTGCCTGCTGGGCGGGAAAGCTGCTGAGGTGTTTTCTGGCAGCTCAATTGGGGTGGGGAGTGTTTGGTTCCCTGTTTTGACTGTTTTATTCCTGCTGCAATAAAGCTGCTTGCGCTGCTGCCAGACGGGCGATGGGCACCCTGTAAGGAGAACAACTTACATAATCGAGCCCCGCAGCGTGAAAGAATTTTATAGATGCGGGGTCTCCTCCATGTTCGCCGCAAACACCTATTTTCAGATGTGGCTTTGTCTTGCGGCCCTCTTTCACCCCTATTTTCACCAGGTCGCCTACTCCTGCTTCACTGATGGTGTGGAAAGGGTCTTCTTTGAAGATACCTTTTTCCAGATAAGAAGGAATAAAAGCTCCGGCGTCGTCACGACTGAGCCCCAGGGTGGTTTGAGTCAGGTCGTTAGTACCGAAGGAGAAGAAGTCTGCGTCCTCGGCGAGCTTTTGCGCGCCCAGAGCTGCTGCTGGCAGCTCTATCATTATTCCTATCTCATAATTCAGAAGATCAAGTCCCTTCTCTTTGATTACTTTATCGCCCGTTTCTTTAATCAGTTTTTTTAATATTTTCAGTTCTCCGGGCATACTGATCACTGGAAGCATGATTTCAGTGAAAATATTATGGCCCTGCTTTATTAAGTCGCAAGACGCTTCTATAATGGCCCTGACTTGCATCTCATAGATTTCCGGATGAGTGATGCCCAGACGTGAGCCGCGGTGACCCAACATGGGATTGAACTCTTTGAGTTGTCCCACCCGCTCTTGTAGTTTTTCGCAGGACATATTGAGTCTCCCTGCCAATGCTGCCAGTTCTTCCTTATCGTGCGGAGAAGGCAGGAATTCGTGTAGTGGAGGATCAAGTAGTCGGATAATAACCGGCAAACCCTCCATTTCCCTGAGCATACCTGAAAAATCACTTCTCTGGAGGGCAAGCAGCGTGGATAGTGCGTCTTTACGTTCTTTCATTTCTTCAGCAAGAATTACCTGCCTGAACGCATCAACCCTGTCTTTCTGGAAGAACATATGCTCTGTGCGGCAGAGCCCAATGCCTTCTGCTCCCATTTCTCTAGCGAATTTGGCGTCTTCGGGATTATCAGCATTAGCCAGTACTCCAAGCGTTCTGGCTGAATCTGCCCAGGACATGAACTTTTTAAATTCGGCACCTAGCTCAGGGGCAATGGTAGGAATCTTGCCAACAATAATTTCTCCTGTGGAACCGTTTAAAGTTAAAAAATCTCCTTTGTTGAACACTCTGTTGCCAATAGTCAACTTTTCTGCTTTCTGATCAATACGTGCTTCAGAACAGCCCACCACACAGCATTTTCCCATTCCTCTGGCAACTACGGCAGCGTGGGAGGTCATGCCTCCTCTGGCAGTAAGCAGCCCGGCAGTAGCTTGTATGCCTTGAATATCATCGGCGGAAGTCTCCTGCCTGACAAGGATATAAGTGCCTCCTTTTTCCGCGAGCTCCATCGCCTCATCGGAATCAAAAATCAGCTTGCCTGAAATAGCTCCGGGAGAGGCAGGTAATCCCAGGGCAATAACTTCTTTCTTGGCCTTAGGATTCAGAACAGGATGCAATAGCTGATTCAAAGCGTCAGGGGACACACGAAGCAAAGCTTCATTGATGGTAATCATTCCTTCGTCTACCATGTCAATGGCAATCTTAACAGCGGCCATTCCTGTTCGTTTGCCCGTCCTGGTTTGTAATATCCATAACTTTTTGTTCTGAACAGTGAATTCGATATCCTGCATTTCGTGGAAATGCTTTTCCAGTTTTTCAGCGGCATCCAGAAAGGATTTGTAGCACTCGGGCATAACTTTCCCTAGCTCGCTTATAGGTTGGGGGGTTCTAATTCCAGCGACTATATCCTCGCCCTGTGCGTCAAGCAGGAATTCTCCGGAAACTTTTTTCTCTCCCGTAGAAGGGTCGCGAGAGAAAGCTACGCCTGTGCCACTGGTCTCCCCCATGTTGCCGAAGACCATTGCCTGAACATTTACTGCTGTTCCCCATGTATGGGGTATTTTATTCATTTCTCTGTACGCAATTGCCCTGGGGTTGTTCCACGATTCAAAAACTGGAGAGACGGCTCCCCATAATTGGTCAATGGGGTCTTCCGGAAACTCCTTGCCTGAAACCTGCTTAATTGTAACTTTCATCTTCCTGATGATATCCTGAATATCTTCAAGAGTAAGTTCTGAGTCAAGCTCAATTTCTCTCTGCTGTTTCTTCTCATCTGTGATTTTCAGCAGTATTTCACCGGGTATTCCCAGCGCCACGTTTCCAAAAGTTTCTATAAACCGGCGGTAGCAATCATAAGCAAATCTTTCGTTATTCGTCTTCCTCGCCAACCCTTGAACTATGGAATCGTTTAATCCTACATTCAGGATAGTGTCCATCATGCCTGGCATAGACACTCTGGCGCCTGAGCGCACAGAAACAAGCAGCGGATTATCTTTATCACCAAAGTTCGCTCCGATGATGCTTTCCAGCTTGGTGACACTTTCATTTATCTGTAGCTTCAATTCTTCGGGGTAGACGCCATTATTCTTGTAATAAATATCACAGACATCGCTTGTTATAGTAAATCCCGGAGGAACGGGGATTCCTATTCTGGTCATTTCGGCCAGGTTAGCTCCTTTCCCTCCGAGTAAATCCTTCATCCGGGC
>JAUWOK010000017.1 GCA_030612165.1 Dehalococcoidia bacterium | reverse complement strand
GTCTGAACTGCATGGGCAAGTCCCAGTGGCTCCTTCTGTAATATATACGTGATTTGAGCATCCCACCTTGAGCCATCGCCGACAGCTTCTTTCACAAAGTCACCCGTCTCTGGCGAGATGATAACGCCAATTTCGCTGATGCCTGCTCCCCTGACCTGATCAAGAGCATAAAACAATATTGGCTTATTGGCCACGGGGAGAAGTTGCTTAGTGATAGTATTGGTAAGAGGCTTAAGCCTCGTTCCCTTGCCGCCGGCTAAAATCAGTGCTTTCATGAAGAAGATTAGGGAAAGTATAACCCACAACATTCATGCTAGCAAGGAAAAGTTGAGGCAGTTGCGGGGCATTACTGCTGGCAACAACGGCTGGACTCTAGTCGGTAGTGATACTAATATCGGGGTAAGGTCACAGACCCCTTGAGGATAGCGGGACACAATCTTAACATAGCCCCTATTCCGTTCTAATGATGGGGTCCCCCTCTTCCAGGTAGCAGCTCTGGTCTTCGTGCCTACCCGGCGATATTATAACGGCGTTTTTCACTTTTTTACCTTCCAAGTCTTTGTTGTCGTGCGCTTCCTGGCCTTCGTTTTAACTGTAGTAGCACTAACACCTACCGACTGTGCCAGTGCTATAGACATATATTGGTTCAGACTTACATCCTCAATCTCAGCCCTATGAGATAGGAGTTTATGTAATGACGGTGATATTCTAAGTCTAATTTGCCCGCTATATTTGTGCGGTTTTGGTTCAGGTATTTTGAGGCTTCTTTGCAAATTGGACTTAATCCAGTCCCTCTTAACTTCCTCAACTTCCTTAACGGCTTCCTCGAGAGTATTCCCATGTATCAAGCAGTGAGGCAATTCTGCGATTCTTGCAACCCAATATAATCCTTCACCATCATCCCATTGTTCGACCATAATGGTATAAGGCAGGTTCGCATAATATTCCAGATCTTTTTCTATATTGCTCTTATTTGCCATTTCAATCTCCATCGTGCGTCGTGATTGTTACCTTTGCCAGGTTGCCGCTATAGGCTGTCTATTACTTCCAGCAACTCTTTTACATAACAAGACTTCACCGGGTTTTCTCTTTTGTAAGGCAAGGTATAAGGTCCTATAATAGCCTTAGGATGCTTTGTGCCTTCTTCAATATAACCGTAACCATTTATCAATGACTCAAAGCCATTAAGGGAAACGTTCCCGGAGTTCTTGCGAATCTTGGCCAACAACTTTTCTTTCTGTGACACAATGCATTAACCTCCTGACACACCCCATCGTCGCTCCCTCCTTTTATCAGGTCGTGTTCTACTGTCTTCGGCGGTTAGTTAATACGGTATCACTGGCGATACCATTTGTCAATTGCTCTCTCCCTAATTTTGTTTTTATCACTGGCTCTTAATTGAAACGCCAGAGTATTTAAAACAGCCTTTCTATCTGTAGCAACATAAAGCACAAACCGTAAAAACTCTCTTCTATCAGTCTGCCATGGAGCTATATATTTACGAAAACGGAATCCAAAATGCCCGATACGCCGACAAAACCTGGCTGGGGATCCAGGATTCGAACCTGGCCTAACTGATCCAGAATCAGTCGTCCTACCACTAGACTAATCCCCAACGCACTAGAGAAATCCCATAGATTATAGGGGAGAAGCACTGCCTGAGGCAACTTCTCTCTTGCACTCTCCCTTGCTATACTACGTTAAGGAGAAAATGCGATGCACTGGCTGGATATAGTTATTGTTATTATTGCTCTCGTTTTTGCCACGGTAGGCTTTGCGCAAGGGGTGATCAAAACCGTGTTCGGTCTGGCCGGGGTGGCGGGGGGTATAGCTCTGGCCGGGCAATATCATAACCAGCTTGCCAACATTCTTTCCGCCGAGGGGGCGGCCTGGGCGGGAGTTGCCGCTTTCGCCATCATCGTGATAATTACCATAGTGGTCGCTTCCCTTGTGGGGCGGCTCGTCGCCAAGCTCGCCAAGCTGGTGCTGCTGGGCTGGCTGGATAAAACCCTCGGTTTCGTGCTGGGGCTGGGCATCGGCTGTGTGCTCTGCGCGGCGGCGCTGGCTGTCGCCAGCATCTACCTTCCCGGGGCGGCAGATTTCGTTCTGCAGTCGGCAGTGGCAAATTTCCTGCTAGGCAAACTCCCCCTTTTATTCTCTTTGCTGCCTGAACAGTGGGGGTTTCTTCAGAATTCCCTTTCCATATAGCTATTCAGCTTCTTTAACTCCTGATTTTTACCACAAGATAAAGATCTCCAGAAACTGCCCCTTTGAGTCCCATCCCTTTCAACTTTATCTTCATGCCCTGAACCACCCCAGGTGGCACCTTAACTTTAAGGCGTTTTTTTTCATCTCCTCTTTTATAGCTGATTCTCTTCTCAATCCCCGCAGCAGCCTCCGCGGCAGAAAGCACGATCTCCTGATACAGGTCGCTTCCTCTACCCAACCCGGAAAAACCAAAGTTCCTGATGCCCAGCAGTTTTTTCAAAATAAAACCCGCTATCTTCCCCATGAAGCGCAGGTAAAAAGGTGCTTTACCTTTAGGGGAAGAATACCGCCGATAGGTCTGCCCGCTACCTGGCGCAGGGCCGCCGGAAGAAGTGAAGGCAGTTCCCCTGCCGACGGAAAACATACTGTTGATGAACTCCTCGTCAAACCTCAACCCCGCTTTACCAAACATCCTCGCCATTTCCTGGACTATATAGGGGTTGGAAAAGGCATCTTGAAAAGCTTGTCCTGAACCAAAATTCCCTCCGCCAGGAACCCCAGCCCCATACCCATCACCGGCAAAGCCCACCCGCCGCATCATGTCATATTCGTGTTTCTTCCTTTCATCAGACAGCACGGCATACGCCTCTCCGATTTCCTTGAACTTCCCCTCTGCCCATTTTTCTTTCCCTAGATTTCTATCGGGGTGATACTTCATGGCCAGTTTGCGAAAGGCCTGCTTTATATCTCTCTTACCTGCCTGTTCCGACAGGCCAAGAACAGCATAATAATCTTTCATATCTTCATATCCAACCAGACAAGTATTTTAGCGATTAAAAAAATCTACAGCAAATCAACACAAGCATACACAAGAGCATTTCTGCAAAAACCAGCGAAAGGATTGACTATGTAAAAAGCGCCCTGATAGAATAGCTCTGTTAAAAAAGAATACCGTGGAGTTGCGAAGATGGGTTACGAACGCGAATTACTAAAAGGAAACACCGATGTCCTGCTTCTTACTATCATCAAAGCCCAACCGACGTACGGTTACCAGATCATAAAGGAGCTGGAGAAGAAAAGCAACGGTTACTTCCGCTTTAAGGAAGGAACGCTTTATCCCGCCCTGCACCGCCTGGAAAAAGCGAATCTCATCCAGGGAACATGGCAGACTCTTCCCGGCGAGCAAGAAAGGCGCTATTACCATATAACCAGGAAAGGGCTCGGAGTACTGGAGCAAAAATTAGACACCTGGCAGGATTTCTCCGTAGCGATAAGAGCCATTCTTGAGGCAAAAGCAGCTTTATAAGAAAGCAATGTCAAACAAGCTGTCCTCTTATATGGAAAGACTGGGAGCCCGTTTTGAGGGCGACTCCAGGGTCAAAAGCGATGTGGACCGGGAGTTACGCACACACTTGGAAGATAAAACCCAGGAATTGATACAAAGCGGAGCCAGCGGAGAGAACGCGGCTAAAACCGCAATACAGTCGTTTGGCTCTTCTCGTTTAATTGCCAAACAGCTCGGAGAAGTCCACGGACAGGGAAGCTGGGAGGAAGCCTTTTGTGGCGCCTTGCCTCATTTTCTGGGTGCCCTTCTTTTTGTATCGCATTACTGGCAAAACACCATTATGCTGTACCTGGTGCTGGCTGCCATTGTCGCTGCAGTGATTTACGGTTGGGGACACAACAAGCCATTATGGCTTTTCCCCTGGATGGGTTACTGGCTCCTGTCTATCACAATTTCCGGTATTTTATTGGTTCATGCTTCACACGGTTGGATATGGCTGACGGCGCTTCTCTACATACCCGTGGCTATATTCGTGTCCGTTCGTATCGCCAGAGAAGCCGCAAACAGGGATCCCCTCTACACTGCCATGCTCCTGCTGCCCTTGCCAATAATGGCCAGCTGGCTGCTGATGCCGTATTCAGGGAGTGCCGCCACACTTGTAAACACCATGGTAATAAGGTTGCAGATAAGCTCGCCTGCCATAAGCTTCAGCTTCCTGTTCATGGCCATAGTCACTATTGCTTTTATCCGCATCCGCCAACGCCAGGCTAAAACTGTTATTTTGCTTATCGTACCAGCGGTGGCCTCGATAATTGTGGCATTGATGCACAGAGGAACTACAAGTGTTGAGCCATGGTTGCTCTGGATTGCTTCTATGCTGATATTCCTTGCCCCGATATGGTGGCAGCGCAGACCGTGGGCGCCTCACACCCAAACTCAATGCTTCGATACTCCCAATCAGGGATGAAAGGTTTAACCCCACAGGCTAACTTGGGGCTGATCCCTGTTATAATCCAACCCTAAATGTTCGTAGGCCAGTCTGGTAGCCATTCTACCGCGGGGAGTACGTTCCAGAAAACCAAGCTGCAAAAGATATGGCTCATAAACGTCCATTATGGTATCAGCATCCTCGCTGATAGAAGCGGCTATGGTATCCAGCCCCACAGGCCCACCGCCAAACTTATCAATTATGGTATGTAATACTTTGTGGTCTATGTCGTCCAGGCCAATCCGATCCACTTCTAGCCTGGAAAGCGCTTCCAGCGCCACCTTCTCAGTGACAACACCATCAGCCATAACCTGAGCGTAATCACGCAACCTCTTGAGGAGCCGATTCGCCACTCTCGGTGTGCCCCGGGAACGGCGGGCAATTTGAGCAAGGCTATTTTCATCGGCTGGCACGTTAAGAATGGCTGCGGAACGCTTCAGGATAATCTTAATAGCTTCTTCGTCATAAAAATCAAGGCGATACACAGCTCCAAATCTATCGCGAAGCGGGGCACTCAATAAAGCAAAGCGCGTCGTAGCACCGATGAGCGTAAAATGCGGTAAATTCAGGCGCAGATTCTTTGCACCAGGCCCTTTGCCCACAAAAATATCAAAAACGAAATCTTCCATTGAAGGATACATCTTCTCCTCCACTGTGCGATTGAGACGATGAATCTCATCAAAGAAAACGGCATCTCCTTCCCGAAGGTTAGTCAGGACAGCCGCCAGATCGCCCGAGCGTTCTATCGCCGGGCCTGAACTCACCCTGATATTAACCCCCATCTCGGCGGCTATAATATAGGCAAGTGTAGTTTTCCCCAGACCGGGCGGACCATAAAGAAGTACATGATCCAGGGCTTCGTGCCTCTTCCGGGCAGCAGCTATCAAAATCCCGAGATTATTTTTGACTTTTTCCTGCCCGACAAACTCGTCAAGGCTCCTCGGCCGCAAATCAAAGTCAACGGGTATGTCCTCTCCACTGCCCTTGCCTGATATCACCCGCATAGACCCGCTCATCCCTTCAATGTTACACCATTGAAGTATCCGGCGTATCCTGGGCAGCGGAAGAAGGTGTGTCCAGCATGATAGATTCGGCAGCCGCTGCCTCTTCCTCTGCTTCGCCCAGCACTCTTTTCTCCAACTCCGCTATCATTTTCTTCCTCGCCGTTACGCAGGAGGGAAGAAGTTTCCCCAGGATAACATTCTCCTTAAGCCCACGCAGCCTATCAACCTTGCCCCTGATCGCCGCATCAACCAGGACATGGCTGGTTTCTTGGAAAGAAGCCGCTGCCAGCCAACTATACTTATTTAAACTGGCTTTAGTCATTCCCAGCAAAACAGGCTGAGCTGTTGCCGGTTCTCCACCTTCTACCAGCACGCCAGTATTAACATCGTCATAGTCAGAGAAATCAACCATTTCCCCTGGCAAAAATTCAGTGTCACCAGAAGAAACGATCTTCACTCTATTCAACAATTGGCGAATAATAATGGCAATATGTTTATCATGAATAGTCACACCCTGAAAACGATACACTTTCTGTACTCCATCAATCAAATATTGCTGTACTGCTTCCTTGCCCAGAACATGCAGGATATCTTGCGGGTCAATTATTCCCTCGGTGAGTTGCTCTCCCGCCCTTACTTCACCACCAGCTTTTACAAGGAGGCGAACACCCGGGGACACACGATATCTTCTCTCGTTTGTATCTTCATACTGAATACAAAGGCTATCTTCTCCTACTATTACTTTCCCCGATATCCGCGCCACCGCAGGCAACTGCCCCTCTTCCACTACCACAGGAAGATTCTCGGCAAGATCATCGGACTGCACAGAAAAAAGAGGTGCTCCGATGTCAACGGCTTCACCCTCCTTCACGACCAAACTGGCACCAGCCGGCAAGGGATACTCGTCCAAATAAAATTCCGGATGACAAATTCTTATTACCCGCTCCGCTTCATTCTCTTCTATCTCAACGGTGCCGTCAATCTCGGAGATGAGGGCAGTATTTTTAGGCGTTTTAGCTTCAAAAAGTTCCTCTACACGCGGCAGACCACTGGTAATATCCTTACCGGCTACCCCTCCTGTATGAAAGGTACGCAAAGTAAGCTGCGTGCCAGGCTCTCCTATGCTCTGCGCAGCTATAATGCCTACGGAAATGCCTTCCTGAACCAATTGCCTCTTTGATAAGTCTATCCCGTAACATTTCTGGCAAATACCAAATTTAGAACGGCAACTTAAGGGAGATCTTACGTAAACTTGTGTTACTCCCGTACTGGCAATTCGACGCGCTTTTTCTTCATCGATCTCCTCATCACGGGAAACGATTATCTCTCCTGTTTGAGGATCGGCCACTTCTCTGGCCGCCAGATACTCGACAATTCGTTCCTCAAAAGAAGGCAACAAATCATTTTCAGGACGCAGTATCCATACCCCATCGGTAGTGCCACAATCATTCTCCGTTATGCTGACATCTTGCGCCACATCAACAAGTCGCCTGGTAAGATATCCACTATCTGAAGTCCTCAGCGCAGTATCAGCCAAACCTTTACGGGCACCATGCGTGGAAATAAAGTACTCCATAGGCGTCAATCCCTCACGGAAACTGGACCTAATAGGAACTTCTATAATTTTCCCCGAAGGATCAGCCATTAACCCTCTCATCCCCGCCATCTGTCTAATCTGAGCAAAGTTACCCCTCGCCCCTGAAGTCGCCATCATATAAATAGCACCCTGGCGGTCCATAGACATGATCATCTCTTCTGTAATTTGCTCAGTAACCTCTGTCCATATTTGCACTACGCCGTTATAACGTTCCCCTTCAGTAATTAACCCACGATTGAACTCATCTTCAACAAGGATAACCCTCTCTTCAGCTTGCTTCAGTCTCTCTTTCTTGCCCTCTGGAACCTCAATATCGCTCATAGCAATAGAAACGCCAGACTTCGTAGCATATTCAAATCCCAGCTGCTTCAAGCTATCCAGGGTAGCAGCAGCGGTTGTGTCGTCCAGTATCCGCGCAGCCTTCGCAGCCAGTTCACGCAAAATTCCCTTGTCCACTACCTCATTATAGAAACGCAGCTGCGGCGGCAGTGCCTCGTTAAACAGGATACGCCCTACGGTGGTCTCTATTTTCTGCCTTGACACACCGTCACTACGCACTTCAATCTCAGCACCGAGAGCCACCCTGCCAAACTCGTAAGCCAGCTTGGCCTCTGCAAAACTGCCAAATTTCTTTTTCTCCCCCACAGCCCCTGCCTTGATACTGGTCAAATAATAGCACCCGATAACCATGTCCAGGGTAGGAGCCATCACAGGTGATCCGTTACTGGGCAATAACATATTGTGAATGCTGAGCATCTGCTCTCTAGCTTCTTTTACCGCAGCACGAGACAAAGGCACATGAACTGCCATCTGGTCACCATCAAAGTCAGCATTGAAAGCAGTACAAACCAAAGGATGAAGCTGAAAAGCATTCCCATCAATTAAGACAGGCTCAAAGGCCTGGACGCTCAAACGGTGCAGGGTAGGAGCACGATTGAGCAATACGGGACGTTCTTTCACCAAATCGCCGAGTATGTCCCAAACTTCTCCTTCTGCCCTCTCCACCTGTCTACGGGCACTCTTTATGTTATTGGCATAACCTTTCTCTATAAGTTTATGCATAACAAAAGGTTTAAACAACTCCAGTGCCACATGACGAGGCAGGCCACACTGATGCAACTTGAGCTGCGGGCCTGACACAATCACAGAACGTCCGCTGTAGTCCACTCTCTTTCCCAGAAGGTTCTGACGAAACCGTCCCTGCTTACCTCTTAACATATCGCTGAGCGACTTCAATTCATGGTTGCTGCTCCCCGCGGTTACGGGACGACCTCTGCGGCCATTATCTATCAGAGCATCTACGGCCTCCTGAAGCATGCGCTTTTCGTTGCGAACAATAACTTCAGGCGCTCCCAACGACATCAAGCGCCGTAAACGATTGTTGCGGTTGATAACCCGGCGATAAAGATCGTTCAGATCGCTGATAGCGAAGCGACCACCCTCCAGAGATACTACAGGACGAAGAGCAGGCGGCGAAACAGGCAAAGTGGTTAAAATCATCCATTCAGGCTTGCTTCCACTGCGCCTGAAAGCATTAACAATTTGCAATCGTTTGACAATCTTTTTATATTGCAGCCCCGAAGCAGTCTTCATCTCCGTGAGTATCTCCTGATACAATGCCTCCACATCAATCTGCTTGAGAAGTTCCAGAATCGCTTCCGCGCCTATGCCTGCCTCAAAAACATCGTCATATTCTTCGCTAAACTCTTGATACTCTTCCTCTGTCAACAATTGCTTCGGCTGCAAACGCTCTACAGTTGCCACCTTTATTTTAAGGTCTTCATTATGCTTTTCCTTCGCTTCAATGAAGTCAGCACGAAGTTGATTCACCTCTTTTACCTCTTCTTCCCCTTCCCCTGAAACATTACTTCTGGATTGATGTTCTTCAATCTCCCTGGTCACTTCCTCTTCTCGGGCAACCATATATTGCTCCGCCGCTTCTTTCACCTGCCGAACTTTTTCCTTCTTTGCTTCTTCGTTTACTGAAATAATAATATAATGACTGAAGTAGATGACTCTCTCCAGATTGCGAGGAGAAATAGCGAGAAGAAGTGCGAGACGGCTGGGGACCAGCTTGGAAAACCAGATATGCGTTACCGGCGCAGCCAAGTTAATATGGCCCATACGTTCTCTACGCACACTGGAATGTGCTACCTCAACTCCACACTTGTCACAAACAATCCCCCTGTAACGTGCCTTCTTATATTTTCCGCAAAAACACTCGAAATCTTTGGTGGGACCGAAAATGCGCTCGCAGAAAAGACCGTCTCTCTCTGGTTTAAGGGTACGATAGTTTATCGTCTCCGCTTTGATCACCTCTCCATGAGACCAACTCTTGATTTGTTCAGGAGAAGCAAGCCCTATTCTGATAGCGCTGACTTCATTAAACTCAAACATCTTTACCTGTCACTCCCCGCTTCATAAAGTTTAGCCTTTGGTTTTCCTCGATGTCCTCCGAATAGATTCAAGTTCTCCTCTTCTTCATTCAGTAACTCTACAGCGCAACCTAGACTGCGCAATTCCATAAACAACACCTTGCACGAGTCCGGGATGCCTGGCTGAGGAATCTCTTCTCCTCTCACTATAGCTTCATAAGCCTTAGCACGCCCCACTACATCATCGGACTTTATGGTCAGCATCTCCTGAAGCGTGTACGCAGCGTTGTACCCCTCCAGTGCCCACACCTCCATTTCCCCAAAACGCTGACCTCCAAACTGGGCCTTGCCTCCTAATGGCTGCTGGGTGATAAGAGAATACGGGCCTGTAGATCTGGCATGCACCTTGTCTCCTACCATATGTATCAACTTCATCATGTAAATATTACCTACAGTGACTGGCTGGTCAAAACTCCTGCCGGTTTTACCGTCCCGCAGTTCAGTCTTACCCCAGATTGGAGGAATAAGTCTCTTCTCTTTATAAAGTTTTCGAGTTGCCTGCTCCAGGTCATGATCTTCCAAAGATTGGACATCCACCCCTGATCCCTCAAGCCACAAGCGAAGGCAGATCACTTTTGCCAGCCCCGAGGACCTCTCCCCTTTCATCTTCTCTGTATCAAAACCCTTGACAGAAAGCCATTCTTTGACCTTGCTCCAATCAACAGAACCACTGATTGCCCCCTTGCTATCAAAAATCACCACCCCCGCTTGCCACGCTATCCAGGTTAAAGCTAGAGCATTCTCAATAGTATCATTGCTGGCTCCATCGAAAATCGGGGTCAGCGCTTGAAATCCCAGAACGCCAGCCGCCCAACCCAGGTGAGTTTCCATAACCTGCCCAATATTCATACGAGATGGGACTCCGAGTGGATTCAAAATCATATCCACAGGCGTTCCATCGGGCAAAAAGGGCATATCCTCTTCTGGCACCACAATGGAAACAACTCCCTTATTGCCATGTCGACCGGACATCTTGTCGCCGATAGAAAGTTTGCGCTTTCTGCCAACCCACACATGAACAAGCTTATGTACTCCTGGCATCAACTCGTCATGATTGTCACGAGAAAAGACCCGAACACCTATAACCCCCCCCACTTCACCAGGAGGAACACGCAGAGAATTATCCTTCACCTGGCGTGTTTTTTCCCCGAAAATCGCCCGTAGCAACTTTTCTTCTGCAGTCAATTCGGTTTCACCCTTAGGGGTAATTTTCCCCAGCAGAATATCACCGGCCTCTACCCTGGCGCCGACACGGATAATACCCTCTTCATCAAGGTCACCCAGCGCTTCTTCGGTAACGTTAGGAATATCTACGGTAAGCTCTTCCGGCCCAAGCTTGGTATCGCGGGCCTCTATCTCGTACTTTTCGATGTGTATTGAGCTGAACACATCGTCCTTGACCAACCTTCTGCTAACAACTATAGCATCTTCGTAATTGTAGCCTTCCCAGATCATAAAGGCACAAATAATGTTTTGCCCAAGAGCAAGTTCTCCCCCCTGGGTGGCAAAACCATCGGCAAGAACGTCTCCTTTCATAACCCTATCGGCTTTGTACACCACAGGATGTTGATTAATACATGTTCCCTGATTGGTTCTAGTAAACTTACTCAAGGAATATTCGTGCCTCTTTCCTTCATCGTCCCCGATTACAATCTGGGAACTGGTAACGGAAATTACTTCTCCATCTTCGTCGGCAAAAACTACCTGTCCACAATTTCTGGCTACTTCTCTCTCCATCCCGGTAGCTACTAGAGGAGCGTGAGGACGCAACAAAGGCACTGCCTGACGCTGCATATTACAGCCCATCAATGCCCGATTAGCATCGTCATGCTCCAAAAACGGAATGAGCGAGGCAGATACACTGAAAAGCTGTCTGGGAGAAACATCCATGAAATCAACCTTCTCTGCCAACTCGTTAAAATAGCTGCCACCTTTTCTAACCTGTATCCTTCTCTCCACAAATTCCCCTTCGTTGTTAAGGACTACCTTAGCCTGAGCTATGGTACACGTCTCTTCTTCATCGGCGATCAGATAAACAATCTGATCGGAAACAAATGGCACTACCTTAACCTTCAACACCGCAGAGGAAGTGATCTTCCTGGCCACGCCCTCAGTGATGTTTTCCCCTGCCTTAACTACCAGGTGCTCTGCGTCATCAAACACATCTTCGCGAACTGTCCTGCCCAGCAATTGTGCCTTGGTATTAAGCACCTCTCTGATAACCTTACGATATGGAGTTTCTATAAAACCATATCTGTTAACCCTGGCATAAGTTGCCAAAGAACTAATCAATCCAATATTGGGACCTTCAGGCGTCTCTATAGGACAAAGTCTGCCATAATGAGAGTGGTGGACATCACGAACTTCCACTGCAGCACGTTCCCTGGATAATCCCCCCGGGCCCATGGCAGAGAGACGCCTTTTGTGTGTCAACTCAGACAAAGGGTTAGTCTGGTCCATAAACTGAGACAACTGAGACCTGCTAAAAAATTCTCTTATTGCAGCCACTACAGGGCGAACATTAACTAAAGCAGCGGGAGTCACCGTAGCAGCCTCGACAATGCTCATCCTTTCCTTAAAAACCCTCTCCAAACGTACCAACCCAATACGAAATTGTTTCTGTAATAAAAAGCCCACTGTTTGAGCACGACGATTTCCCAGATGATCGATATCGTCTGGAGCTTCCTGGCCATTATTTATCAGAATGATACGCTTTACTATTTGCACCAAATCGTCAGGTGTCAAAGAGGAACACTCGGAAGGAGCACTGATGCCCAGCTTTTTGCTGAGTTTATAACGGCCAATCTCTCCCATACTGAACTGCCGAATATTAAAAAGCATATTATTTAAAAAGTTTTCAGCGCTACTCAAGCTGGGTGGATCACCAGAAGAGAGTTTGCGATATATCTCCGTTAATGCCTCTGCCTTATTCTTAACCAACGAATCCCTCTCCATTGTGGATTGAATAAAGGCTAAATTCGGAGAAGTATCCACATCTCGGAAAAGAGCTAGCAACTGGTCATCTTTTTCAAAACCTATAGCGCGAAGCAAGGTAGTAACAGGTATCTTTCGCTTGCCGCTCACTTTCACAGAGATAACGCCCCTGCCTGAAGTATCAAAGTCCAGCCAGGCTCCTCGCTCGGGTATAAGTTTGGCAGAGCAAACCTCCCTGCCGCTGGCAGGATCCTTGGCCATGGTAAAGTACACACCAGGGAAACGAGTCAACTGACTTACCACTATCCGCTGCGCTCCGGAAATAACGAAAGTTCCTGCCCCTGTCATCAGAGGGAAATCTCCAAAGAACAAATCCTGCTGCTTAACTTCCCCAGTCTCCTTAACTATAAGCTGCACCTGTACATACAGGGGCGCCGAGTAAGTCAAGCCCTGTTCAAGACATTCTTGAATGGTGTATTGAGGTTGCCGAAATTCGTAATCTGAAAAACGTAATTCAAATCTGGAAGGGGAGTAACCATGAATAGGCGAAATTTCATTAAAAAGCTCCCTTAATCCTTCTTCCTGAAACCAGCGAAACGAACCAAGCTGGATAGTGACAAAGTCAGGTATCGCCATAACCTCCGGTGAAGCAATTTCAGCACCCAACAATTCAGAAATAGCTGTGTCTTTATCAAATGCCAGCAGAACAGACATGAACCCTCCTTAAAACACTCAAAATAAAAGCAACATCAGCACACAGAGCCACTCAAAAATGCGCTAAACCAACTCTGCTCCGAAGAAACAATTCCAGGAAAAAATGAAAAAGCTGATACACACGACAACGACACGACATACAATACCGCTACATTTAACCTGTCAATAAACAGAAACACATAAAGAGGGGAAGAAAACTGCTACCCATATCGCAAAACGCTAATATACCATCACCGTCGATAGCTTGTCAACATAAAACACTGACCTTAACAACTGAATAGCGGAAGGAAGAACCTTTTCTAAAACCAAACGATAATCGACACAAACACGCCGAAAACCGATCGACCTGGGAATTAATCAAAGGCTATTCGCCTTATAATTCCTTGAAAGGAGGTGATTCAGCCGCACGTTCCCGTACGGCTGCCTTGTTACGACTTCGTTACAGTTATCCGCCCCACTCTCGGCGATTGCCTCCTGTCGAAACAGGTTAGCCCATCGACTTCGAGTATTACCAACTTCCATAACGTGACGGGCGGTGTGTACAAGGCCCGAGAACGTATTCACCGCAGTATAGCTGACCTGCGGTTACTAGCAACTCCAACTTCATGCAGGCGATTTCAGCCTGCAATCCGAACTGAGGACGCTTTTCTGGGATTAGCTCCAGATCGCTCTTTGGCAACCCTTTGTACCGTCCATTGTAGCGTGTGTGTAGCCCAGGACATAAAGGCCATGCTGACTTGACGTCATCCCCTCCTTCCTCCCTGCTGTACAGGGCGGTCTCCTATGAGAATTTAACATAGGACAGGGGTTGCGCTCGTTGCGGGACTTAACCCAACACCTCACGGCACGAGCTGACGACAGCCATGCAGCACCTGTGCTAGCTCCTGATTGGATACAGGGCGTCCTTCTTTCAAATTCCTACTTCTAGCATGTCAAGCCCTGGTAAGGTTCTTCGTGTAGCATCGAATTAAACCACACGCTCCGCTGCTTGTGCGGGCCCCCGTCAATTCCTTTGAGTTTTAACCTTGCGGCCGTAGTCCCCAGGCGGGACACTTAAAGCGTTAGCTTCGACACCAAGAGGGTCGATACTCCCGATATCTAGTGTCCACCGTTTAGGGCGTGGACTACGCGGGTATCTAATCCGCTTCGCTCCCCACGCTTTAGGGTCTCAGCGTCAGAAACAGCCTAGGAAATCGCCTTCGCCTCTGGTATTCCTCCCGATATCTACGCATTTCACCACTACACCGGGAATTCTATTTCCTTCTGCCGTCCTCAAGCCCCCCAATATTAAATGACGCCTTCTGATTGAGTCAAAAGATTTCACATCTAACTTAAAGGGCCGCCTACACCCGCTTTACGCCCAGTAAATCCGGATAACGTTCGCCTCCTACGTTTTACCGCGGCTGCTGGCACGTAGTTAGCCGAGGCTTATTCCTCAAGTACCGTCAAACTTCTTCCTTGAGAAAAGAGGTTTACAACCCGAAGGCCTTCCTCCCTCACGCGGTGTCGCTGGGTCAGGCTTTCGCCCATTGCCCAATA
>JAUWOK010000013.1 GCA_030612165.1 Dehalococcoidia bacterium | reverse complement strand
GAGAACCAAACCAGCCCTGCCTTGACATCCTCTTCCCGCCAGATTAAATTACCATCTTTTCCCTCGGGTACCTTGCCACCAGGCACAAAATACAGTTTGTCCACCTTGCCTGAAGGCATAAAGACTTTTTTCTCCGCCATGTGCTAGTTCCCTCCTTTTTTACTTTGTGTTTACTTGCGTCTAAATGGTAATACTTCGATCATAATTTTGTCAAATCTTAAACAACAAACACCCTAACCCTTTGTTTTACAAACAAAGCTTTTGCAGTTAGAATAGCTATGATTCAGGGCGGTTAGCTCAGCTGGTTAGAGCGCTTGCTTCACACGCAAGAGGTCACTGGTTCAAGTCCAGTATCGCCCACCATGGACATCAGGCAAAGGCTTTGGTAAGTTAACAATATAATAGTCCGGGCCGAAGTGGCGGAAAGGCAGACGCGCTACGTTCAGGGCGTAGTGCCCGTAAGGGTGTGAGGGTTCAAATCCCTCCTTCGGCACCACAATTCCTTTTATGCAGGAGTATTTGAAGGATTGTTACGTGGTTGTTATGCGCCTGTAGCTCAGATGGATAGAGCGTAGCCCTGCGAAGGCTGAGGCCGTGGGTTCGAATCCCACCAGGCGTACCAATATTCTTAATGTATAGCGAGAAACGGGCGGTTAGCTCAGTTGGTTAGAGCGCCTGCTTTACACGCAGGAGGTCAGAGGTTCGAGCCCTCTACTGCCCACCACTCCATTCGAAACACGCTACCGTTTATGATAACTCCATAAAATGATACCTCTCCTGCACAATTACCGAATGACAAAATCGCACAATTTTGCCAGATAATATAGAGATCTCAATATTGCTTTTGTGCAAAAGCTGTGTTACCATAGCCAGCTTTTGACCGGGGAACGGCTGGTGTAAATAATAGTAGCCGTCTCTTTTTTTGTGTTGGTAAGACTGAGATGAACATAGGCGAAGCAAAGATAAAGGAAAGCCAGGGTTCAGGAAAGTATCAGGGGAACTTTTGATGCGTTTCATTGTAACCAGTTTTATAGCCTTTTTGGCATATTTGCTTTTAACCACTGCTTCAGGGAAGGTTGCTCTCTGGAGCAGCACCGAGATTATCATTGGTATAGTCTTTGCCCTGATAACAGGGGCACTCTTTAGGAACAGGTTCATCGGAAAAAATTTCCGCATGCTAAACCCCAAACGGTGGTTTCTCCTTATCGTTTATCTCTGCGGTCCTTTCCTCTGGGCATTGGCCAAAGCTAACATCGAAGTGGTTTGCCTGGTGATAACCGGCAAAATAAATCCAGGTATCTTGAAGATCTCTACCGGGCTGGAAAACGATCTGAGCATTACGATGCTGGCAAATTCCATTACTCTGACGCCAGGCACTCTCAGTGTAGAGGTATCCGAGGAAAACGGTGATCTCTACGTCCACTGGATAAATATCAAAGAGGAATTCCTGGAGAAAATGCCCAGAGATTGCAAAAGCGTTTGTGGCAATTTTCCTGATTGGATAAGGAGGATAGCAGGCTAATGTGGGTTCCGGCAGCGATATTCCTGGGAGTATGCGTCATAGTGGCTCTGGTGCGGGTCTTTTTAGGCCCAACAACTCCAGACAGGATAGTCGGACTGGACACGATCAATACCATAGTCGTAATGATCATGGTTATCCTGGGAATAGCGTTTAAAGAGGTCATTCTTATCGATGTAGCTATCGTTTATGCCCTGCTCTCGTTTGTAACCACTTTGTTTATCGCTAAATATATAGAGAAGGGGAAGTTCTAAATGGCAATAGATATCATTACTTATGTATTTATTGCTGGCGGGTGTTTCTTCAACCTGATGGCGGTTATCGGGCTTCATCGCTTTCCTGATTTCTACACCAGGCTTCATGCAGGAACAAAATGTACGACCTTCGGTTCGATATTATTGATAATCGCCGTATTGATACAATCCATAAGCATCTGGGTGGTTGAAGGAGGCTCTTCGCCCCAATCAATCCTTTCTTTACACGCATTTATAGCTTTAATTGCTATTTTGGTCACCAATCCTACCGGGGCACACGCTATCGCCCGGGCAGGACATAGAAGTGGCGTTAAGCCGGTCAAGGCAATTGTGGACGACCTGGAGAAAGAAGATAATGCTTGAAATAGCAGCTTTGCACATTATAGTGCCCGTATTGCTCATCGTGTGTGCGGTTTTCGTGGCCAGGGCTAAGGACTTGATTAACGCAGTTTTATTTTTGGCTGCCTTCAGCCTGCTCCTTTCTCTGGAATTTTACCTGCTTCAGGCTCCCGATGTCGCTATTGCTGAGGCCGCCATAGGAGCAGCCATTACCACGGCAATTTTTGTCGTTGCCATCAGGGCAACAAAGCGTGAGGAAGAGTAAAAACATGAGAAATTTTGTTGCCTCGCTATTTTTAGGTATCGCCATTGTCTTTCTGGTGTCGTCAGCTCTTCTCGTCCATCCTTTTGGGGAACCTCCCGCTCCGATGGATGATTACATAATACAAAATGCGCAGGCAGAGACAGGGGCAAACAACGTAGTAGCTGCTGTCTTGTTCGACTATCGAGGATTTGACACCCTGGGTGAGGCAACTATATTGTTCACCGCCGTAACGGGAGTGGTAATGCTGTTCAGAAAAAAGGAGACGGCTGAGAAATAATGTCCAAGATCGTACGTACTGTAGCTAACCAGTTAATCCTTTTTATATTCATTTTCGGCCTGTATATCATCATACACGGACACATAACCCCAGGGGGAGGGTTCCAGGGAGGAGCGGTAATCGCCTCTGGTGCTGCTCTCATGATCGTCGCTTTTGGCTCATCCAGAATACAAAAGGGTATTAAAGAAAAACATCTTTCTATTCTGGAAAGCAGCGGAGCGGTGATTTTTATCGGACTGGCTTTCGCAGGGCTGGCAGCGGCAGGAGTATTTTTCTTTAATACCCTGATAGGCTCACCCGTTTTTGGCCATACTCCCCCCACCGGCCCTAACCCGGGAGATATATGGACGGGAGGAATTATCCCCCTGATGAACGTAGCAGTAGGGCTTAAAGTGTTTGCCGGATTATCTGCCATTATACTCGTCATGGCATTGGCATCCAGCGGAGAGGAGGTAGAGGAATAATGGGAAGCCTCTTGAACTTTCCTTTTCTGGCAGCAGTGATATTAGCAGGCATTGCCCTGTATATCCTGATCTTCAAGAAAAACATGATCAAGTTCATAATGGGCATTGCCCTGCTTGAAGCCAGCGTCAACCTGTTTTTTGTCGCCCTGGGATACAGAGAGGGAGGGGGAGCTCCTATCTACACCAATTCCCCTGCAGGGATCATGGTGTTGCCCGTACCCCAGGCCCTGGTGCTTACCAGCATTGTTATCGGAGTCTCCATTCTGGCCTTAATGTTGTCCATGGCCATACGCACCTATCGCCATACTGGAAATATTGATACAGAAAAGTCCCGGAGGATGAAAGGATAACGATGAACTTCCTGACGTCTAATTCTTCCATACTGATAATAGCGATTCCCCTGCTGGCAGCTTTCCTGGTTCCTTTGATCAGCAAAGCCAGTGCCAAAGGCAGAAATATATTCGTAGTAGTAGTTACGGTTTTTGTGGGAATTCTGGTAGCAATCCTGGCAAAAGACGTTTACGCCAATGGGGCACATATCTATACTCTCGGAGCCGCCCTGCCCGACATCACGCTTCCCAGGGGATACATCGTCCCCGTAAGGATTATCCTGGAAGTGGATGGCATGTCCATCTTCATGGGCATAGTGACGGCGATAGTCTCTCTGGCCGCTGTAGTCTATTCGCTCTCTTTCATGAAACGAGAAACAGGACAGGACAAATTCTATACCCTGTTCCTGCTCATGATGGTCGGCATGTTCGGGCTGGAGTTTACCGGCGACCTGTTTAACCTCTTCGTCTTCCTGGAAATACTCTCCATCTCCGGAGCGGCGTTAGCGGCATTTAGAACCAGGTTCGGGGATACAGTTGAGGGAGGTTTCAAATATCTCAGCATATCGGCAATAGCGGCATTAATGGTTCTCTTTGCTATAGCATTGCTTTATGCCCAGTATGGGTTGCTTAACATAGGCGCACTGGCCGCTGTCATACAATTTACCTCTCTGGATAAGCTCGCTCTGGCTTTAATGGCCATCGCTTTCGCCATCAAGCTGGGAGCTGTGCCCCTGCACATGTGGGTGCCTGATACTTATACCGTTGCCCCTGCCAGCATAACTATTATGCTGATGGCGGCAAGTCAAGCCTGTTTATATGCTCTCTTCAGGATAGGTTTCACCTTGTACGGTGGCACGACAGGGACGATCTCGATGGGCTGGATAGTAATAATCCTGGGGGTATTATCCATGTTTGTTGGAGTCACCATGGCTATTCCACAAACTGATATTAAGCGGTTGATGGCCTATCACTCCGTCTCCCAGATTGGTTATATGTTGCTGGGAGTAGGAGTAGGGCTGGCAGTTCTGGGCGATACTGCTGCCTTAAATGCTTACGGGAGACAGGCCATGAGCGGAGGCATTTTCCACATAATTAATTATGCACTGTATAAAGGACTGTTATTCCTCACTGCGGGTGCCCTGTTCTACCGCCTGGGCACGAGAGATTTGAATAAAATGGGCGGGCTGGCGCGCAACATGAAGTTCACCACTATATTCTTCATCATTGGTGCTCTGGCCATCTCCGGTATTCCTCCTTTTAATGGTTTCGCTTCGAAATTCTTAATTTATGAGTCCGTCTATCAGTTCTCTCCTATCCTGTCTATCATAGCCATGCTGGTATCCATCATCACCCTGGCTTCCTTCACCAAGGTTTTTCAAGCGGCATTTACCGGGCCGGCGCTACCGCAACACAAAGATGTCAAGGAAGCTCCCCGGTCGATGCTTATTGGCATGGGAATTCTGGCCGTAGTTATCATTTTCTTCAGCCTGTGTCCGGGATTGATAGTTGACAATATAGTGCAGCCGGCAGTAGACGCATTGATAAATCAGGGTGCCTATATCAATGGAATCATGGGAGGGGGATTGTAGTACGATGGCAGCAATAAGTCTTGCCTTCTGGAATCCGGTTGTATGTCTCGTCGTCTTCCTGGTGGTGATCGCCTTGATCTACCTGCTAAGAAGCAGAGGAGAAGGGGGCTACAAAAAGGGAACCGAGCAAACGAAAGCGTTCCTCTGCGGGGAAGAATTGCCCGAAGTGGAAGAACGACATGTGAAAGCCCATAACCTGTACTGGGGATTTTTCCAAGCTCTTAAAAAATATTATGATCCAACGATCAAAGCGCATACAGGCATCGTTAACGACTACGTCCTGTGGCTTACGGTAATTACAGTTATAGCTGCGATAACATTTACCTTGGTATAAGTTTTATGGAAAGTGGAGGGAGATAGAACATAATGGGACTTAATTCGTTCAAGCGAGCGTTATGGGTTTACCATCTTAACTCCGGGTCCTGTAATGGATGCGATATTGAGATTCTCGCTGCGCTCACTCCGCGATACGATATCGAGCGTTTTGGAATTATGCTCGTTGGTTCCCCCAGGCATGCGGATGTGCTGCTGGCAACAGGGCCGGTAGCAAGGCAAATGGCCTCGCGAATCAAGCGGATATATGCACAGGTACCAGACCCCAAGGTAGTTATCGCTGTGGGTAGCTGCGGAGCGGAAGGCGGCGTATTTTATGAGTCATACAGTCTGGTGGGACCTCTGGATCAGTTTATACCCGTGGATATATATGTCCCGGGATGTCCTCCCAGGCCCGAAGCCATCACAGAGGCGGTGATCAAAGCATGGGTGAAGCTAGAGAAGGCATAAGGAGCAAGAGAGAACATAATGGAAATATTGAGTCCTGAAAAGATAGTGGAGAGTTTCAAGAGCGCCCTCGGCGATGGCCTTCTGTCCTCCCGCATACACCAGCAAGAGGTTGCCATTACGAGGAATCTGTTCCAGGCAATCTGGCTGAGTGTCACGCCCGGCTCCTTCAAGAAAAGTGTAGCGCACTTTAGCTCCCTGCAGGACTATCCACATCTGGCAGTGGTTTCCTCCTCCGATCTTGGGGAAGAAATTGAGTTGATATATCACTTCTCTATATACTACGAATACCAGTTTAAGGAAATATCCGTCGGGGTGCGCGTCGTTCTGCCTAAAAGCAAGCCGGAAATTCCCACTATCACCGACATCATCCCCGGCGCCCTGTTTACGGAAAGGGAAACTCAGGAGATGATAGGAATAAAAGTGATTGGAATTCCCGATGACAGACGGCTTTTCTTATCCGACGATTTCCCTATTGGCGTTTATCCCTGGAGAAAAGACGATACAGGCCCTCAGGATTTGCTCAAGACTTTGCCCGGGCAGAAGGTACCAGGACGATAAAAATGAGTAATATTAAGAATATGGACGACACCAAAGAGGTAAAGACATCCTATACTATCCCCATCGGGCCCATACACCCCGCTTTGAAAGAGCCTATCAGGCTCGACCTTAGCGTTGACGGCGAAGAAATCATAGATGTGGATGTGGTGGTAGGGCAGGTACATCGCGGCATGGAGTGGTTGGGGATGAACAGGAACAATCCCATCCAGACGATCTATTTAGCGGAGCGTATCTGCGGCATCTGCTCCGTAAGCCATCCCTTCGCTTTGGTGATGGCCGTAGAGCAGGCAGCGGGAATAGAGGTGCCCCCACGGGCAGAATACATCAGAGTTATCATCGCCGAGATGGAGCGCATACATTCCCACCTGTTATGGGCAGGAGTCGCTGCTCACGAAATCGGCTTTGATTCCGTATTTTATCTCGTGTGGAAAGTCCGGGAAGAGATCATGGACGCAATGGAATATCTGGCAGGCAACAGGAATTCCAAAGCCATGTTCCAGTTCGGCGGAGTCAGAAGAGATATAACCGAGGAGCAGTTCCCCAGAGTCAGAAAATCACTGGATTACTATCTTTCCATTTTTGACCAACTGGGAAATATCTTTTTAAAAGACAAAACCATCAACATGAGAACGAGGAATGTGGGTATTCTGAAAAAAGAGGACGCCCTGCGGCTAACGATCGTCGGCCCGACAGCCAGGGCAAGCGGTGTTTCCAAGGACGCAAGGCAGGGACACGCTTACAGCGCATATGCCGATATGGATATCAAAGCGATTACTCCTGATGTCATCACTGGCAAAGTAGTCGGCGATGTTTATGACAGAATCGTCGTCCGCCTGTTGGAAATCAAGCAATCTATAGAAATCATAGATAAATGCTTGAAAGAGATGCCCTCCGGTGCGATTATCTCAGAACCGAAGGTAGCCAAACTACTGGCTGTGTTGAAGAAAGCGGAGGGAGAAGGCATCGGTGTCCACGAGGCTCCCAGGGGAGAATGTTTTCACTACGTCCGCATGGAGGCTGGAATGGACCCGCTGGCCTGCTGGAAGGTCAGGGCACCGACTTACGCTAACCTTATGGCCATACCGACAATGCTTAAGGGTGAACAGATCGCGGATGTTCCCATAGCTTTCGCTTCTATTGATCCCTGTATGTCATGCACCAACAGGGCGATCACGGTGAAGCAACCTCGTAAAGGCACAGAGTGTTTGCTAGACCTGCATGAACTCTCTCTGGAAAAAACAAGGAGGCTGGAGGCTGAATTTGATAGGTAGCAATTTTTCCCTGGGTATAACGATTCTTCTCGGTATAGTCATCCTGGCTCTCGGAGTGTTCTTTGGCTTGCTTTATCTTGGCATAGATCGCAAACTAGTTGCCCGCATGCAGGGCAGAATTGGCCCTCCCATCCGCCAGCCTTTTCGAGATGTAAGCAAATTGCTCATGAAAGAAAGCATCATCCCGGATGACGCTATATCATGGCTATTTAAATTCGCGCCGGTTCTTTGTCTCATGGGTGCGGCAGTGTTATTGCTCTATGTGCCTCTTTTCGGACAACCTGCGCTCCTGGAAGGCAGTGGAGACATAATAGTCGTATTATACTTGCTGATCATTCCAGCTTTGGCACTGGTGCTGGCCGGTTTTTCGTCAAGTTCTCCTTTTGCTACCGTAGGCGCACAGCGTGAAATGGTTACCCTGATGAGCTACGAGTTCCCGCTGGTGATGTCAGTTGTTGCTATCGCCTGGCACACAGGCCATGTTACCGGTGCCAGCCCTTTCCTGTTTTCTACATTAGCGGCTTTCCCTATCTGGGGACAGGTAGGGCCAGTAGGCATAATAGGGGCGGTATTATTGTTACTTGTTCTTTTGTTCATCATACCTGGAGAGCTATCCAAAATACCCTTCGATATGGCAGAAGCCGAAACCGAGCTTGCCGGTGGAGTGCTGGTGGAATATTCTGGCAGGAATTTTGCCCTGTTTTATGTCGCAAACGCGGTGAAGGCTATTGCCCTGGTGGCCATAGTCGTGGGGCTATTTTTCCCATATAATCTCTCCCCCGTAATCGGCATAGGGGCGGCGATTCCGGCGACAATAGTAGATGGGATATTTTTCCTCGTCAAGGTCTTCCTGGTGATGTTTGTCAGCGTGATGGTAGCTCGCGCGGCGATGGCGCGCTTCAAAATCGACCAGGCAAGTAAAATTTATTTTATCAGCTCAACTCTTGTTGGTCTATTGGGCCTGATACTGTTATGGATTGATCTCGTTATTTAAGGTGGTTAAGACATGAAAATGATTAAGGTATTATTTCAGCAGCTTTTTTCGGCGGCGGCAACGAACAAATTCCCGGCTAAGTACGCACCGAAATCGGCCACTGCGTTTCTCGATGCAGTAGAAAAGGGTAAGGTCAAGATGCTCCCTCCAGTGGCAGTGCCTGCCGGATTCCGGGGCAAGATCGCTTACAACAGAGACACCTGTACGGGTTGCCAGTTGTGTATCAAGGTTTGCCCTACCAAGGCAATCGAGTTTATCCCTGAGGAAAAGAAGATAAAAATATTCGTTGCGCGATGCTGTTTCTGTGCCCAATGCAACGATATCTGTCCTTCTCATTCCCTGTCCATGACCGATGAATTCCTGCTATCGAGTTACGACAAATACGCCAAAGAACTGGTCGTCACTGAATAAGTCGCCGCTGTATCACAATCAGCCACGTATACTGCCCTCATTGTTAGAGGGCGTCAAGCTTCTTTATTTGCGCGAGTTGCCCCTTTGTTATGAGTGCAACAAGGCAATCTCCGCTCTCCCTGACTACACCGGATAAATTCATGCCGGGAACCATACTCTGAGGCTGGATCCCCACCATTATTATCTCATGGCAAAAATCCTGCAAATACGTTACGAGAAACGACAAAGATATATTATGGGTCGAAGTGGCCATAACCTCTGTCATATTCGGCGGTATAATCCTGCATTCTCCGGGATTCAATCCCATCTCCGCCGCATCGACCATGATGAGCAGGTCAGGTTTGTGCTCACGCACCAGTGCCGTATAACCCTCCGGGATTGTGTCACACTGGATGGGAATTAGCTCTCTGCTCTGCCCGTCCAGTGTTGCCTGCTCTTTCCCGGCACTAATCTTGCTCAAATACTTGTCAAGCTTTTGAACAACATAAACACCCACCCCATCGTCGCTCCGCAAAACGTTACCGATACCTAAAACAACTTCCCTCAATATCAGTCTCCTTGCAAACGCCCTTCCCCACTCCCCTTCCTTGACTAAGTTAAGAACCACAAGCTATCATATCAGCGTTGAAGACGCAAAAAGTATCCGAAGTACTCTCTTTATTTCCCTTAACAGCCAGAATAAACGCCGAAAAGCAGCTTTGTATCGGTGATTGTAATGTCGTTAACCTGGCTCGGGAGTTCGGCACCCCTCTTTACTTGTTTGATGAATTTACCATTCGTCATCAATGTCATGAGTTTAAAACGGAATTCTCCAAATATTACCCGGGCACACAGGTGATATACGCTTCCAAAGCCTTCTTAAACAGATCACTGGTGCTTCTGCTGCATGAAGAAGGGTTGGGGCTTGATGCCGTCTCCGCGGGAGAGATAAGCATCATGAACTCCGTGAATTTTCCTCTGGATAAAGTTTACTTTCATGGAAATAACAAGACTTCTGCGGAACTGAGCATGGCTTTAGATCTGCGGGTCGGGCACATAGTAGCCGATAACTTGCAGGATATTAGCACACTCGACAAGCTGGCAGGAGAGAGAAAAATAAAACAGGATATCTTGCTGCGGCTTACGCCCAATGTCGATCCTCATACTCATCAATACACCACCACAGGCATTCTGGACAGCAAATTCGGCCTTCCCATTGTCACGGGGCAGGCAGAAGAGGCAGTGAAACAAGCCATGACTTCTCCCAATCTCAATCTTGTCGGGCTGCATTTTCACCTGGGCTCACCCATATTTGAAACAGAACCCTACGAAATAGCCATGGAAATAGTCCTTCATTTCGCCCGGGAGATGAAGCAACTTTATAACTTCCACCTTGAAAAGCTGAGCATCGGAGGGGGATTCGCTGTGCCCTACACCGCAGGCACGACAGCTATGTCTATATCCGGCTATGCTGCAAACATTGCCGATAAATTAAACAGCCTTATTGCGGAAACGGGATTGGCTCGTCCCGAGCTTATTATTGAGCCGGGCAGGTCCCTTGTGGCCCGAGCCGGAGTCGCTCTATACCAAGTAGGCACAATCAAAGAAATACCTGGTGTGAGAAAATATGTTGCTCTCGACGGGGGCATGAACGATAATATCAGGCCCGCCCTCTACGGAGCCAGATATGAAGCTCTGGTGGCAAACAAGGCGCTGGAAGATGCGAAAGAAGAGACGGTTACGCTGGTCGGCAAAATGTGTGAATCCGGCGATATTATAATTAAGGATATCTCCCTGCCGCAGCTCGTGCCTGGAGATATCATAGCTGTGCCTGTTTGTGGAGCATACTCCATTCCCATGTGGAATAATTATAACGCCTCTCTCAAGCCCGCTATAATAATGCTAAAAGAGGGCAATGCTCGGCTTATCCAGCGCCGGGAAAACTACCATGACCTGTTAAACCTTGATATTATTTAGATTGAGATGTGGCAAGTTTTCGGGCAAGAGAGCATCATAACCCTGCTTAACCATAGCCTTAGCAAGCAGAGTATAGCTCACGCCTATCTCCTGGTGGGGCCACATCATGTAGGGAAAACGACTCTGGCCCGCAGCCTGTCTCAGGCATTAAATTGCACCGGGCACGAGCCCCCCTGTGGGCAATGCTCCGCATGCCAGCGCATAATTGAAGACAAGCATGCGGATGTTATTTCCACAAGCTTCGCTCCAGGAAAAAAAGCCGGGATTGACGATATCCGTTACCTTCAATTGATGGCCAGCCGTCCGCCATACGAAGGCAAATATAAGGTGTTTATCATCAACGAGGCCGAGCATCTATCCACCGAAGCAGCCAACTCTTTATTGAAAATCATGGAAGAGCCACCCCCGAGAATAGTGTGGCTTCTTTTAACCAGCGAAGAAAATCTCCTTCTGCCCACGGTGATATCCCGGTGTCAGAAATTAATCTTAAAACCCCTGCCTGTGCAGAAGGTAGAGGATATATTGACCATGTCCTATAACGTTGAACCCGGCAAAGCCCGGTTGTTAGCCAGACTGTCCTCCGGTTGTATCGGCTGGGCAATAACCGCTCTGGAAAATCCTTCTTTGCTGGAAAATCGGCAACAGGAAATTAGCAAAATATCACTTCTGCTAACTTCTACTGTAGAAGAACGGTTTGCTTACGCCCAGGACCTTTCCATACAATTCCAACACCAGAAATCAGCATCAGAAATACTGGCTGACTGGCTAGCTTGGTGGCATGACCTGTTGTTAACCAGAAGCGGCCAACCAAATCTCGTCACCAATCTGGATTGTCAAAAAACGCTGGCAGAACAGGCATCCTCCCTCAACATCGGAGAAATTAGTAAATATCTAACCGTGCTAAGCCTGGCACAGGATTATCTCATGAAGAATGTTAATCCTCGGCTGGTATTTGAATCATTGATGCTGGATATGCCAGGAAAGGAATTCGCACATGTCTAAAACAATCGGGATACGTTTACAGGGAAAGCTTGCCTACTGTAATATTGATGATATTGCTGTAAAAAGCAGCGATTGCGTCGTAGTGCAAACCAATCATGGTTCAGTCCTGGCTGAAGTCGTTGCCCCCGAATCGCAAAAGGAGCCGGACAATCCACCGGCGAAAGTAGTTCGCCAGGCCAGCCAGGAAGATATAGAAAAAGCCGCTTCTAACCAGGAAAAGGAAATTGAAGCCCTCTCCCGGTGCAAAGCGATAGCGAATGAACTCAAGCTCAAGATGAAAATTCTCGCGGCGTCCTCAACTCTCGAAGGCAACTGCATGACAATATCTTTTTGTGCCCAGGAGAGGGTTGATTTCCGGCAGCTGGTACGCCAACTAGGCCAGGATTTGAAAACGCGGGTAGAAATGAAACAAGTAGGTCCCAGAGATGGTGCCAGGCTGCTGGGAGGCATCGGTAACTGCGGCTACCCTCTCTGCTGCCAGAAATTTCTTTCCTCTTTTTCTCCCGTATCCCTTAAGATGGCCAAGGAACAACATTTACCACTGAATCCCACCAGAATATCTGGAACCTGTGGGCGACTTCTCTGCTGCCTGAGTTACGAAAACAACCAGTACATAGAAGCAAGAAAAAGCCTGCCCCGGATACGTCAAGAAGTTATCACGCCTGATGGCAAAGCCATAGTCACCAGCATTAACCTTTTGCAGGAAACCGTACAGGTAAAATTAACAGATGGCATTGTTAAAGAGTTTCTGGCAGAACAGCTGCACTGGGACAAGCCCACACCCCCAAACGGAGGCATTGCGCAAATCCCTCAGGCAAATTAACCGTTGCTCAGCAAAACAGGTATTTTTGCCATTCTTCGTACGTATTGAGGTAACGAGAAGGGACATGAAAACCATATTTCCTGGGCGGAGCCGGTTTGTGCAATAAACGCATACCAGCTTCGGCAGGAGCATTTCCACCTTTACGACGATTACAAGAAGCACAGGCACTGACCACATTTTCCCAGCTATGCTCCCCACCCCGCTTCTTGGGAATAACATGGTCAAGAGTAAGCTCCCCCAACCGGCAACCGCAGTACTGACAGGTATAATTATCGCGGTCAAACACTTCCACTCTCGATACTTTCTTCCGGCGATAGGGATACTGAACACGGTAAAAAAGGCGGATCACCGAAGGAATAGAGAAAACCTGGCTTGCCGAATGAATCTCGCCCCGGCCATCATCCAACAATTCGGCTTTTCCTCGAAAGATCAAAATCATGGCCCTGCGCACACGACACAAATTAACAGGCTCATAACTTTGATTGAGAACCAGCGTCACAGAATTCACCATAGCTACACCCTTAAATAACTCGCAAGTAGCGCTATTCTAACAATCACTCCCCTATGGACGCAACAAGCAAAATCCGGGCGAACATGCTGGTTTACTGGCCATTCAGCCCTTCTTCGATAAGTTTCCGATACTGTTTGCTCGCCGTCGTCCATGTCCATCTTTCCTCCACAAGTCTACGCCCGCTACGAGCTATTTCCTGTCGCTTTTCCTCGTCTGATAACAGCTCCAAAACCTTCCCGATCATTTCATCCTTGTTATTTACCAGGCAGCCGACAGGCCTGCCTTGAAAAATGAACCTGTGCGAAGCAATATCGCTAACAACCGGCACAGCCCCTGTAGCCATGGCTTCAACAACAGGAATACCAAAGCCTTCAAAACTGGAGGCGGACACATATACGCTCGCTCTTCTCAACAGAGCAACCTTTTCCTGCTCAGAAACGTATCCGTGCAGGGCAACATTATCCCTGATACCCATGGCCATAATCTTCTTATGCATTCTTTCATGACCGGGACCATCACCAACCAGGTGTAATTTTACATCAGGAATTTCTTGCTTTATTTCAGAAACAGCTTTCAGGAGAGTATCCACTCCTTTTAGCTCAACCAGCCTGCCAATATAAATCAGGGTATTAGCATCCTTATTCAGCGCAAAAGGATACTCCTCCACATCGACGCCATTGCCGACGACCATGATATCTTCCGCACGAAAACCATCCTTCGACAGAATTTCTTTAACTATAGGGTTGATTACCGCCACCTTATCCACTTTAGTGAAATGCAATGCCATTTTTTCCAACCACCCCATTACCCGTACCCTAAAACCGGATATGCCGGTTATGCCCGACGCATGATGAACACGATCATGATAAAGATGATGAATAATACCTATCCTTAAAGCAGACCGTGGAGAAAAACGGAGAAGCGCCGTCGCCAGGACACCGTTACCTATCATAATATCAGGCTTGTTTTTCTTAACATGTCTGCGGGTTTTTCTCAGAAAAGACAGGCCGCCCACCTGCATCCACCTCACCCACCTTGAACCTGCCAAACAAACGACCTTCACTCCCTTATAACAGATCACTTCATCGCTTTTGCGTCCGGGAAAACCAGGACACAGGATCGTAATATCGTAATCTGCGGAGAGACTCGCCAGAGAAAGTAAAGCGTGTACCAATCCCCCTTCAGTAAAGCCAAATGCCCCCTCTTTGATGACCGGTCCACCGGTGATGTTGAGGAGGATTATCTTCTTCTTCGGCACCGCCAGCTATGATAGCCTAGCCAAGGGGATAGAATCAAGCTATAATTGAGGACAATTATGCTGGAAACTATCTGGCAGGTTCTTAATGCCTTCACTATGGGAAGCCTATTATGGCTCATCATAGTGCTGTTGCTGGCAGTCCTCGGTGAGTTAGGCCTGCCTGTGACCTCTCCCATCCTGGAAGGATTACTGGTTTTTAGCGGATTCCAAATTGTCCATGGCACAGGCATAGTTGAGGCCATACCTTTTCTGGCTATAGTCTGGATAGGCCGCCTGGCCGGCTCCTCCTCCACATACTGGCTCTCATCCTCCCGTGGCAATGCCCTCATCGATAAATTCGGCAAGCGAATCCGCCTTACACAGGAACGTCTGGGGCAGATAACGCGAAGGCTAGAGGCTGCCCCCCTGCCAAGCATGATTATCGCAAGATTCATACCAGGCTTTACCATCGCCACTTCTCTTGCCTGTGGTATTTCCCGGATCAGCTATAAAAAGTTCCTCATCGGCGTAACAGCGCATATAATACTGTGGGAGGCGATTTTCCTCTCGCTGGGAGCCTTCGGAGGCAGGATGTCGGCTTTCTTCGACCCACAGAGTCACCCTCTGATCCTCATTATCTGGATAGTGGTGGCAGTTGTCATAGGCGCTGTCCTGACATTTTTTGTTTTCCGGCGTATCAGGCAAAAAGAAGAAGCCTGATACTGCGGCGTCGAATGCCGGAGTTGCCGGAATGTCCCACTGATAAGCCCACACACAAGAGCAGGAAATCGTTGGATGATTTACTGCGCTACGAACGCTGGTAAGCAGCAAATTAAACATTCCGATGAAATGTTAAACCAGGTAAGTCAGAACACTTTCCAAAAGCTTGTTATAACATCAAGCTTTATATACCCCTGTTCCCAATATGGTATGCTGGGTTATCGAAAAGAGTCATCAGGAAGATTTGAAATGCTGAAAAGCTTTTCCCTGAAGAAGTTCTTGCTGATGGTGGGCACATCCGTTAAAGGATTCTTCACCTTTGAAGAAAGCGCCCAGGGCAGAAGAAAACGAAGAGAAGTGTTCATACTGACAGGGATATTTTGTGCCCTGATAATCAGCGCTATTGTCGTCGGGGTTAGTGATAATATGCCGGGCATAATACTATGCTACCTGGCAATCGTTGTTCTGGTTGGCGCACCAACACACACCTGGAGAAAAACAAGGAGGTTTTTAATTCTGCTGGGAGCCTCAGTGATTGGATTCCTTGTCTTTGTTTTTCTACACAATGCCTTTTACGCCCTGACCATACTTACCAGCCATATTGCCGCATTAAGCCATTTGATGGAAGCTTTTCATGTAGTATCCTT
>JAUWOK010000028.1 GCA_030612165.1 Dehalococcoidia bacterium | reverse complement strand
TCTCTATTCCACCACTCTGCGAATACGCTCAATGCCCTCCGCCTTCCCTGTTCTTTCGTCCACTTTAACCAATATCGCGTTGAATTCAACCTTCTTCCCCTTTCCTACCGCCAACCGGCGAGGTATCTGGGTAAGAAAACGGTCGATAACAGCATCAACATCATCACCAATCACCGAGTCTACAGGACCAACCATCCCCACATCACTCACATAAGCAGTCCCTTCCGGCAATATACAGGAATCAATTGTACCCACATGAGTATGCGTGCCGAGTACAGCACTGACCCTGCCATCAAGATATCTCCCCAGTGCCACCTTCTCTGAAGTCGCCTCTGCATGAAAATCAACCATGATGACGGCAGGCCTATCATTAAGCGTCTCAAGCAAATGATCCATAGCTCTGAAAGGACAATCAAAATTTCCTATAAAAGTACACCCGATAAGATTGACTACCAATACACCACCCTTAACCACATAGCCACGCCCCGGAACTATGGGGGGATAATTGAGAGGACGAATAATAGCAAGATCGCTTTCCAGGTAAGGAAGAATGTCTTTATGAGCCCAAACATGATTGCCCGTAGTGATTACGTCAACGCCGAAATCAAAAAGCTCCCTGGCAGTGCTTGTCGTTATCCCCACACCACCGGCAACATTCTCTCCATTAGCAATCACCAGGTCAAGGCTATACTCTCGACACAACCCCGGCAAGATTTTTTCCACCGCCTCCCTCCCCGGTTTTCCTATGATATCCCCTATCAATAATATCTTCAAAACTGCGCCCTTGAGCCTTTATTTGGCAAAATCTACTGCCGTAGTTTCCCGAACCACTACAACCTTTACTTGTCCGGGATAACTCATTCCTTCTTCTATTTTCCTGGAAATATCTCGGGCCAGTCTCACCACAGCCAGGTCATCAACTTCCTTGGGCTTCACCATAATACGCACTTCTCTCCCCGCCTGGATAGCAAAGGTCCTCTCCACTCCTGGAAAATCCGCTGCTATTCTTTCAAGAGATTCAACTCGTTTTAAATAACGCTCCAATGATTCACGCCGAGCGCCAGGCCTTGACCCGCTAATGGCGTCAGCAGCTGCCACTATAAAGCCCAGTGTGCTCGTCGTGGAACTTTCACCATGGTGTTCGGCGACAGCCTGGGCCACTTCCTGAGACCTATCCCACTGCCTGACCAGGTTTGCCCCAATTTCTGCATGAGTGCCCTCGACCTCGTGATCCACTGCTTTGCCAATGTCGTGAAGCAGCCCGGCTTTTATAGCCAATTTGGAATCAACACCAATTTCGCTGGCTAGCATGCCCGCAAAGTGGGCAACTTCCAAACTGTGAACAAGGACACTTTGTCCATAGCTGGTGCGAAACTTGAGTCGCCCAAGCAACTTTATCAACTCAGGAGATAAACCAGTAACACCCACTTCATAAGCCGCTTTTTCTCCCTCGTTACAAATCGTTTCCTCAATTTCTCCCCTGGTCTTTTTTACTATCTCCTCAATACGAGCGGGATGTATGCGACCATCAAGTATAAGCCTCTCCAGAGAAACCCGCGCTATCTCCCTCCGCACAGGA
This sequence comes from Dehalococcoidia bacterium, assembly GCA_030612165.1. Lineage (GTDB taxonomy): Bacteria > Chloroflexota > Dehalococcoidia > GIF9 > AB-539-J10 > UBA6803. Next base: position 9,782 of record JAUWOK010000028.1, on the reverse strand, counting down.
TCAAAACTGGAAATAGTAACCGCCTCCGGTGTGTCATCAATAATAAGTTCAACTCCCGTATTCTGCTCCAGCGCTCTTATATTACGCCCTTCTCGCCCAATGAGCCTTCCTTTCATTTCATCTCCAGGCAAGGCTACAACAGAAACGGTAGTCTCCGAAACGACGTCAGTAGCACAGCGCTGAATAGCTATTGCCAGGATTTCACGCGCTTTTTCCTCAGCCCCTTCCCGAACCTGGGTTTCCCATACTCGAACCCGCCGTGAAGCATCCTCTTTGACTTCCTGTTCTATGGATTGAAACAGAAGCTGCTTTGCTTCTTCACCTGATATACGCGAAAGGGACTCCAACTTTTGAAATTGCTGTTTTTTTACCTCTTCAAGTTCGTGCCCCGAGTGATCAATTTCCCTCTCCTTGCTCTCCAGTTCGCGCTTGTAACACTCTACCGATTCCAGCTTTCGCTCCAGCGCTTCCTCCTTCTGACGGAAACGCCTTTCAGCTCGCTGCAACTCGGCACGACGTTCTCTGCTGTCAGCCTCAGCCGCACTTCTAACCCTGATAGCTTCATCTCTTGCTTCACGAAGCAACTCACGATGCTTGCTCTCCGCCTCTTCCAGTAATTTTTCCGCCTCCCGTCTGACAGATTGCTGCTGGCGATTGGCTGTCAACTGTCTGGCAAAGTAACCGATGAGCCCCCCCAATACAAAGGCGAGCCCTCCTAAAACATAGGCCCAATTTTCCATTTATCTTATCCAACCTTTCAAAAAACACAAATTCAACCACAGGTTAATACTAGCCTTTCGGCATGGCAGTGTCAATCAAAGTCGAGGATCTTTCAATTGACAGCACCCCCTCCAGAATGATAAATTGTCCTTGTTTAGCAGTCCAAAGAGGAGAGTGCTAATAAATGCTATCGCCGCGAAAGATAACTATACTTAAACTAATAATCAACGAATATGTGACTGAAGCTACCCCTGTAGCGTCAGAAGCTATTGCTCGCAATTATGACTTACAGGTGAGTCCGGCTACTATCCGCAACGACATGGCTTATCTGGAAGAAGCAGGTTATATCATGCGCCCCCATACTTCGGCGGGAAGCGTGCCCACGGACAAAGCTTATCGTTACTACGTAGAAACCATGATTAACGATACAAGCATTCCACCGGATGAGCAAAGTACAGTCCTCCATGCACTTCGAGAAAGGGAAAAAGGCCTGGAAGACTGGCTGAAATTAACAGCTAATCTTCTGGCATATCTCGTTCAGAATATGGCCATAGTGACTTCCCCTAAAAACACGCAGTCACGTTTCAAATATCTGGATCTGGTTGCTATAGAAGACTATGTAGCTCTCCTCATCCTGCTCCTGTACGATGCCAACATCAAGAAAGAAACAGTGCGCCTGCCCAGCGAGATAACCCAGGAAAAATTATTTGACATAGCACATAAATTCAACATTATTTACGGCGGGCTGACGGCCCCAGAAATCATGGCGGCAGAAATAAGTCTCTCCCCCAAAGAAAAAATGATAGCTGACTGCATAGTAAATACGATGGCTACTGAAGACAAACAGGAATACAACAAACCTCATTTGAAAGGATTGTCTTTAATCTTGGGCCAACCGGAATTTTCCGACAGCGTTATGGTGCTTGATTTCCTGCAGTTGCTGGAAAAAGAGAACTGGCTGGAATTTCTCTGCCTCGGGGATTCCGTCGTAGAGAACCCTGCGAGAAATAAAGTCAGAGTTATCATAGGAAAAGAAAATCACGAGGAGATTCTTCAAGATTTAAGCTTCGTAATTGGCAGATATAAGACCTCCAGCGAGGCGAGCGGCATAGTGGGAGTAATGGGACCCAGGAGGATGGACTACGCCAGAACCATCTCTTCTGTTAACTTGTTTTCCACATTATTAAGTACTTCTATAGACAAGTGTATGTATTAACATGCGAGGAGACCAGCCATTGAACAAAAGTGACAGTAAAGAAGAAATACCCTGCAAGAACGAAGCTGAGGTTTCGAAAGCAACCGACCTCCCTGAAGAAATTGAGAAAATACTGACAGAGGAAAGAGAAAAGGCAGAAAGGCACTTTCATAATTGGCAGCGGGTGGAGGCTGATTTTGCCAATTACAAGAAACATGTTGAGCGAGAAAGGCAAGACCTGATTGCTTTTGCCAACACCTCTCTTCTTTTGAATTTACTACCAATCATAGATGATCTGGAGAGAGCTTTTTCTGCTTTGCCCCCTGAGCTAAACGATCATCCCTGGATTGACGGCATAAAAAGTATTATGAGCAAGATGGAATCCCTCCTTAAGGCGCAGGGGTTGGAAGCGATTGAAGCCAAAGGAGAGTCCTTCGACCCCACTCTACACGAGGCAATACTGTGTTGTGACGGAGAAGAGGGAAAAGTCGCAGAGGAACTGCAAAAGGGATATTTGTTAAAAGGAAAATTGCTTCGACCCTGCATGGTTAAAGTAGGAAAGAAGCAAGAGGAGAACCAACAGAAATAAAATATTTTCAAATACGAAGGAGGAATGAAAATGAGTAGAGCAATAGGAATAGATCTGGGCACTACAATGAGCGTAGTGGCGGTCATCGAGGGAGGAGCCCCCAAAATTATCCCCAGCGCAGAAGGGGGAAACTTAGTGCCCTCGGTGGTGGCGATAAATAAGGCAGGCGAGCGTCTGGTGGGAGAAATCGCTAAACGCCAGGCAATAGTTAATCCCGAAAACACTGTTTTTAGTATAAAACGGTTGATCGGGCGAAAGTACAAAGATGAAGCAATTCAAAAAGATATGAAACGATTACCCTACAAAGTGGCAGAGGCTCCTAACGGCGATTGCCAGGTGGTGCTGGGGAGCAAGAATTACAGCCCTCAGGAAATCTCCGCCATGATATTGCAAAAGCTGAAAACCGATGCGGAAGCTTACCTGGGAGAAAAAGTCACCGATGCCGTGGTTACTGTGCCGGCATACTTTAACGACAGTCAACGACAAGCAACAAAAGACGCCGGTGCCATAGCCGGGCTTAACGTACTGCGTATTATCAATGAGCCTACGGCGTCCTGTCTGGCTTATGGTCTGGACAAAAAGAAAGAGGAGACTGTGGCTGTCTATGACCTGGGAGGCGGCACTTTTGACATTTCCGTCCTGGATATAGGGGAGGGAACTTTCCAGGTCAAATCAACCAATGGCGACACCCATCTCGGTGGTGACGACATCGATCAAAAAATCATAGAGTGGATACATAACGAGTTCAAAAAAGAAACAGGTATCGACCTGGCAAAGGACAAGATGGCATTACAGCGGCTTAAAGACGCCGGCGAAAAAGCAAAAAAGGAGCTGTCTTCAGTCACACAAACCGAGATAAATCTGCCTTTTATTACTGCTGATGCCAGCGGGCCCAAGCATCTTATCCTGACATTAACCAGGGCCATTCTGGAACAATTATCCGCAGATCTGATTGAAAGAAGCCTTGAACCCTGTCGTAAAGCTTTAGCAGATGCCGGGTTCACCGCAGCCCAGCTCAACAATATACTGCTGGTTGGTGGGCAGACAAGAATGCCCAAAGTACAGGAACTTACCAGGCAGTTTTTCGGCAAAGAACCTGTAAAGGGAGTTAATCCTGACGAAGCAGTAGCGCTGGGCGCCGCGATCCAAGCAGGCGTGCTAAAGGGAGAAGTAGGAGAGATTTTACTCCTGGATGTTACCCCTCTCACTCTGGGGATAGAAACACTGGGTGGAGTAATGACAGTCCTCATCCCTCGTAATACTACTATACCCACCTCCAAGACTCAGATTTTCAGCACTGCTGCCGATAACCAACCAAGCGTGGAAATACACGTTCTGCAGGGGGAACGCCCCATGGCATCAGGAAACCGCACTCTGGGGCGGTTCATGCTGGATGGCATTCTACCGGCGCCAAGAGGCCTGCCACAGGTAGAAGTAACTTTCGATATTGATGCCAACGGCATCCTGAATGTGAGCGCACGGGATAAAGGCACCGGCAAAGAGCAAAAAATAACTATCACCGCTTCAAGTGGCTTAAGCAAAGAAGAAGTGGAAAAAATGAGGAGAGAAGCTGAACAACACGCGGCAGAAGACAACATGCGCAAGGAAGAGATAGACCAGCGTAATTCTGCCGATAGTCTGGCCTATACTGCCGAAAAAACGCTCAAAGAGCATGGTGACAAAATACCTGCCGACTTGAAACAGCAAGCAGAAAGCAAAATATCAGATTTACGGTCGGCTCTTCAGGGTTCAGATATCTCGCAGATTCGTAATACCTCTCAGGAACTATCTGATATAATGCAGAGCATCGGAACTACCGTCTATCAGCAAGCAGGACAGTCTGAACAGCAGCAACCTGGCGAAGAGCAAGGTGGCGGCGAGGAAACGGCGGAACCCAAAGAGGACGACACAGTGGAAGGCGAATTCAGAGAGGTGTAGAGATAAAATGCCAGAGATTGACTTAAATTTATTCGCACAAACAGCTAGCAACGTCAGAAGAAAAGCTATAGCGGAAAACAGAATAAGAATTAACCCGGCTGAAGAGGAATTAAAATCCCTCGCCGAGCAGGAACCCGAGGTTAAGAAAACCATCTACGGGAATCTTATTGCCGAAAGTGAGCCCTCTTCCAGGGCAGCGATGTTTACCAAAAATAGCGTGGATCATGCTTTCGCAGAAGAAGAACTGGAGTTGCTGAAGCAGTGCGAAAAAGTCCTGGGACGGGAAAACCTGGTTTCCATTGACAGAAGAGTGGGCAGCGGCAACAGTAAGACAACAGTCAGGTTAACGCTACCCGAACGATTCGCCCATGTTGCCTACGGAGGGGGACACCTCTTCCAGCCGCTGGAGGAAGAAGTAGCGCAAACTACTTATGAAATTCTGATGTTCTTTGATGAAGCTTTTGAGGAAAACAAATCAAAACCGCTTCCCCGGAAGGATATAACTATAAGACTGGCCATGCTGGAAGACGGAAGAGTTATCAAGATAGTACGAAACAGCAACTACATAGGCGAGTATAAGAAAGGGGTGTTTGCCGCAGAAGATTGGGCTGCCAAGAAAAGAGGAGGCATCTTTCTGCATGCAGGCTGCAGGGAAGACTATCTGCAATCTGTACATGGAGATTACAGGACCAGCAGAACCCTTCTTGTTGCCTTGACTGCCAACGGAAAAACGAGCACAACATCCAAGATACTGGCAAGAAAAGGCAGAGAAAAGTCATGGCTCGTCCAGGACGATGGCGGTACTCTCATGCCAGATGGATCCTTTCATGGATTTGAAGGGGGAGGCTTATTCGCCAAAGCGGAAGGGGTGAATCCAGGGAGTCAGATGGAGATTTTCTATGGTCTGCTCAGGCCAGATACGGTATGCGAGAACGTGCATGTCACTGAGAACAGTGACCTTGATTTCTATAATCTTGAGAGGACCTCCAACGGACGGGCAGTCATACGCAGAGAAGATATCATGCACACCAGTTCTTATATCGATGTCGACAGAATAGATAATTTAATCCTCATCACCAGGGGCCCTACCATTCCAGCAATCTCGCAATTGACCATGGAGCAAGCCATCGCCTTGATGATTATGGGGCAGGCAATGGAGTCTTCGGCAGGCGATCCCACCCAGGCAGGAAAAATTAGAAGTGTGTTTTTCTATGATCCCTTCATGGTCGGTGACAAAGCTGCCCACGCCAATAAGCTTTATGAAATATTGCAAAACAGCCCTCACATGAAATATTACCTGATAAACACCGGCGGCATAGGCGAGGGAGAGAACTATGAGGATATACGGCTGGAATTCACCCTGGCTATCCTGGATTCCTTGTTAAGAGGAGGCCTTGAAGAATGGACGGAATCAGCTTCAGGTTTCAAAGTGCCCCGGGCAGTTAGGCATCTGGACGACATTTATCTACACCCTGAAAAGCTCTATTCGAGAGTAGAATTCGAGAGACGACAGAAAAAATTAAACAGGGTCAGATGCGAGATTCTAGAAAAAATGGGGGAGGAATTGCCTCTCAATATTAGAGATGCTTTCAAGCCAGAATAAACCGGCATTCTCAAAATATTGTTTTAGCATTCAATAACGATTACAATAGCTCTCACTCCCCCTGTGATGTTTGTGAGGAAACGTATAACAAATGGCTGATTTTGCTGCATTATATGAGCGTTTGCAAGAAGAAAGAGAGCACCTGACAAGCAAATTAGCACAGTTGAAAAGTGCTAATCGGCCGTCGTCGGATAAAAGAGAAGGCAATCCTTCTGGCAAGAAAGATGAGGAGGCAAGCCAGGTTCTGGAGATAGAAAGCAGAATCAGGACGGAGAAAAACCTGGAAGACTCTTTGTCCGAGATAGAACATGCCCTGGAAAAATACGGGGCAGGTACATATGGTTCTTGTGATTCCTGCGGCCAACCGATAGAACCGGCCCGCCTTGAAGCTTTGCCCCGGGCAAGCCTGTGCCTGAAATGCAAGTCCTCTCAATCTCCAAACGCAAGGGGAAGATAATGCACACCTATTGCCACAAAGGCGATAACCATTATGACAAGACGCTACAAACAAGTCATCCCCTTCCTGGCTATAGCCGCACTGGTGATTGCCCTGGACCAGGCAACCAAGTCCTGGATCAGTCATAATCTGGCAATCGGGGAATCTTTGCCCACGGAAGGAATTTTAAGGCTCACACATGTGCAGAATACAGGAGCTACCTTCGGCTTATTTGCCAACCAGACTGTTCTCCTGGTCATCACACCCATAATTTGCCTGCTGCTAATCTGGCTGGCTTTTCGCTACTTCATACCCATGGGCAAAGTGGGCACCATATCTCTCGGCCTGATCTTCGGGGGAGCCGTGGGCAATCTGCTGGACCGCATCCGTTACGGCTATGTCACCGATTTCTTTGATGTTCGCCTCTGGGGAGATTTCCACTGGCCGGTTTTCAATATCGCCGACACAGCTTTGGTGGTAGGCACCGTTGTACTGATCATTTTTCTCATTATCCTGATGCGGATGGGAAAACTTGAAACCTGAAGTGTTTCAACTAAGTAATCCCACTCCGGGGGTTCGACTGGATAAATATATAGCCAGTGTAATTCCTACTTTTTCCAGGGCACGTATCCAGAAATTGATTTCGGAAAAAAATATTCTGGTCAACGAGCATGTCGCCAAAGCCAGTCAAAAACTAAGCGGCAGCGACACAATCAGCGTCAACCTCCCTCCCCCCTTCACCCCCCACCATGCCGCTGAAGCGATAACGCTATCCATTATCTACCAGGATAACGATGTGCTGGTTATAGACAAACCGGCAGGGATGGTGATTCATCCCTCCCCTGGACACCCATCCGCCACTCTGGTCAACGCTCTCTTGTCCTGTTGCCCAGGCATAAGCACAAGCAGCGATTCTGCCCGCCCCGGCATAGTCCACAGGCTGGATAAAGACACTTCAGGGTTGATAGTTTGCGTCAAAAACGATCCTGCCAAGCAGCATCTGGCGAATCAATTTAAATCTCACACCGTGCAGAAAGAATACCTGGCCCTGGTTAAGGGCAAGCTGCAACCGGAACAGGGGACAATCAAGTCCTTTATCGGGCGGGACCCGGATAATCGCAAGCGGATGGCGGTAGTAGAGGAAGGCAAAGAAGCTGTTACAGAATACCGCGTAATTAAATACCTGGATAACCTGAGCCTGCTGGAAGTCAACCTCAGGACAGGACGCACGCACCAGATCAGGGTGCATTTGACAGCCATCGGCCATCCTGTGATCGGTGATACTATTTATGGAGTTAAATCTCCATATATTGGAAGGCAGTTCCTCCATGCGCACCGTCTCGGTTTTCGCCTGCCGTCCACAGGAGTTTATCGGGAATTCGTTTCGCAACTGCCGCCAGATTTAGAGCATTGCCTGAACCTCCTGGAAGATCGCCCTGTCAAGAACACCCGCCGGCGACACCCTGGTAAAATAATTTAGCGGCCAATCGGTGCAAATGTTTGCCGCAAAGTATGGCATATGCTATCATCTCCTGCTAAACTAACAGGAGCTATTACCCGGGCAAGAGGATAAAGATGAAATCTTTCGAAGATCTTAATAAGGAGCAATTGCACAGGGAAGATTCTTTCCTGTCATATCTGGCAAGCGAGATAGAAAATCTGTCAGGGTTTGAATCCACCCTGACTGAGCAAAGGGAAGAGGTCCTCTTTAAAATCACCACGGAATTAGAAGATACCGAGAGCGCTTTGCGCCAGGCTGAAGAATTGACCTCAAGGCTCAAAAAACACTTAAAACAGTTGTTAGACCTGAAACAAGTTCTTTGTCGCTGAAGATCCTCCTCCTTTTTCCTGCGATGTTCTTCCAGCTAGATAACCATCATGAAGACAAATTCTGAAACACAGGTACGTGTTCGTTTCGCACCAAGCCCAACCGGCTATCCTCATCTGGGCAACATCAGGACTGCCCTCTTTAACTGGCTATTTGCCCGCCATCACGGCGGCAAGTTCATTTTACGCATTGAGGATACCGACACTTCCCGAAAAGTGGATGGAGCAGTGGAAACCATCCTCGACAGCCTGCGCTGGCTGGGAATAACCTGGGATGAAGGCCCCTTTTTTCAATCACAGCGTCTTTCTCAATATCAGGAAATTGCCGATAAGCTGCTTAAAGAAGATAACGCCTATTTATGTTATTGCTCGCCGGAACGACTGGAGACCATGCGCCACGAGCAGTCAGCGCAAAAACAACCCCCTAAATACGACCAGCGTTGCCGGCATTTATCACAGGAGGAAAAAACTCGCCTGGAAAACTCCGGCATCGCTCCCGTGGTGCGCTTTAAGATGCCACTGGAGGGAGAAATACTCTGCCACGATATGATCCGCGGTGAGGTAACCTTCAAAATCGGCCTGCTGGACGACTTTGTTATCCTCAAGTCCGACGGATATCCCACATACCACCTGGCCAGTATAATAGACGATCACTCCATGAACATCTCTCACGTCCTGCGCGCCGACGAGTGGCTTTCCAGCACACCCAAACACCTGCTTCTCTACCAGGCTCTAGGCTGGCAGCCGCCACAGTTTGCTCACCTGCCCATGATACTGGGACCGGACCGGAGCAAGCTGTCCAAGAGACACGGTGCCGCCGCCCTTACGGATTATCGCGAACAGGGTTTCTTGCCGGAAGCCATGCTTAACTTCCTGGCGCTGCTGGGCTGGTCTCTGGATGACAAAACCGAGATTCTCTCCCTGGAAGAACTGGTAAAGCACTTCTCTTTGCAAAGAGTGGGCAAATCCGCGGCAATTTTTAACAGAGATAAGCTGGAGTGGATGAATGGAATCTACCTGCGGCAGATAGACCTTGAGGATTTTACAAAAAGAGCCCTTCCCTTTCTGGACGAAAGATTGCCTGCCGAAGTAAAACGTCCACTTGATAATGATTATGTAAAACAGGTTATGCTTCTCGTGCAGGAACGTGTTAAATCTTTGGCCGATATCCCCGAACTTACCAGCTTCTTCTTCCTCGACAATATCGAATATGACACCAGCATGCTGCTCATCAAAGGAATGGAACCGCAGATAGCCGCCCGAACTTTGCAGATTGCGCTGGAGAAGCTGGAAACATTATCGGCATGGGATGAAGACTCCCTGGAGGGCACGATACGGCCACTGACGGCCGACCAGGACCTGAGCGCCAGCAAATTATTCGGCCTGTTGCGAGTGGCCACCACAGGGCGAACCGCCGCCCCTCCCCTGTTTCAAAGCATGGCGACTCTGGGCAAGGAAAAGTGCCTTCAAAGAA
>JAUWOK010000011.1 GCA_030612165.1 Dehalococcoidia bacterium | reverse complement strand
TTGGCTGGAGGCAGCTGCCGGGTCCTTTTTTGAGGCAGAGAGGAAGAGCGTAGAGTTTCCCTGCCTGTGTCTTATCGTCTCGGGGGGACATAGCGATATGATTTTGATGCGAGGGCACGGGTTGTTTGAAAAAGTAGGGCAAACCCGAGATGATGCTGCCGGTGAAGCTTTTGATAAAGCGGCCCGATTATTGGCATTGGGATATCCTGGTGGTCCGGCTATAGAGAAAGCAGCCATGGACGGCCGTCCCTGTCTTGCCCTGCCCCGTGCATGGCTCAAGGGGAACCATGATTTCAGTTTCAGTGGAGTTAAAACAGCTCTTTGGCACCTGGTACAGGCAGAGGATGTCAGGGCAGAGGATGCTGCGGCCAGTTTCCAGCAGGCTGTGGTCGATGTTCTGGTTGCCAAGACGGTAGAAGCTGCAGAACAGTTGGGAGTGAAGCAAATTTTGCTCAGTGGTGGGGTGGCGGCGAATAATCTTTTGAGGGAAACTTTTTTTAATAGCTCTCCTGTTCCCGTTCTTATTCCTCAACGTCATTTGTGTACGGATAATGCCGCCATGGTAGCTGCTTGCGGCTATTATCGTTTTCAAAACGACGGGATCAGCGGATATGACCTCGATGTTGTTCCCGGTCTCAGTATTGGTTGAGTATATTTCTTGCGCCAGAAAAAATTTGTGCTATACTATTTAGCGCTCTGGGGCAGAGAGTGCTAAAATGGAGCGGAAGAATAGCTAAAATAAAAAATAAAGAGAGGAGGTACGCAAAACATGGCGGCAAAGATTGAACCTTTGGGAGACAGAGTGGTGATAAAGGCTCTTCCCAAGGAGGAAGTAAGCAAGGGTGGAATTGCTTTGCCGGATACGGCCAAGGAAAAACCCCAGGAAGGGGAAGTCGTGGCTGTGGGGCCGGGCAAGATGACCGATGACGGCAAGCGGATTGCCATGGAAGTAAAGGCAGGAGACAAAGTTCTTTATTCCAAATATGCCGGCACCGAGTTCAAGCTGGATGACGAGGAATTGATTGTCATGCGCGAGAGCGATGTGCTAGCTAAGAGAAATTGATAGATTTGCAGAATTTTACAAAAAGGGGGTCATAAAATATGGCTAAACAAATTCTTTTCGGGGAAGAGGCAAGAAAATCATTAAAAATAGGAATAGATACTCTGGCCAATGCTGTGCGAGTAACCCTGGGGCCGCGTGGTCGTCCTGTGGCGCTGGACAAGAAATTTGGAGCGCCTTCCGTCCTTAACGACGGCGTCTCTGTTGCCAGGGAGATCGAGCTCTCGGATCCTTTTGAGAATATGGGAGCGCAACTGGTAAAGGAAGCAGCGACCAAAACTAACGACCAGTGTGGTGACGGCACCAGCACTTCGACCATTTTGGCGCAGGCCATTGTCAGCGAAGGTTTCAAAAATATTGCTGCCGGCGCCGACGCCATGGCATTAAAACGTGGCATCGATAAGGGCGTAAAGGTAGTGATTGCTGAGCTTAAAAAGCAATCCATCGCGGTGGCGGGGAAAGAGCAAGTGGCTCAGGTGGCCACTATCTCCGCTGTTGACGAGGAAATCGGCAATTTGATTGCTGATGTTATGGAGAAGGTAGGCAAGGATGGCGTTATTACCGTAGAAGAAGGCAAAGGGCTGGAATTTGAGACCGAGTTTGTTGAGGGAATGGAATTCGATCGCGGTTACATCAGTCCCTACTTTGTAACCAATACCGAACAGATGCGGGCGGAACTCGAGGATGTTTATCTTCTTATTACCGACAAGAAGATATCGGCGGTGAGTGATATTCTCCCCGCACTGGAGAAAGCGCTGCAGATTTCCAAGAACATAGTGATTATCGCTGAAGACGTAGAGGGAGAGGCTCTGGCAACGCTCGTGGTGAATAAATTGCGGGGCACCTTGAGTCCTCTGGCAATTAAGGCTCCGGGCTTCGGTGACAGGCGTAAAGAGATGCTCCAGGATATAGCGATACTCACAGGGGGCACGGTGATTTCTGAAGAGATTGGCAGGAAACTGGAGTCGGTGACTGCCGAGGATTTGGGGAGAGCCAGGAAAATAGTGTCTGACAAAGATAAAACCACCCTCGTGGAAGGGCGTGGAGCGACAGAGGTTATCGAGAGCAGAATTAAGCAGATCAGGTCTCAGATTGATGAGACCACTTCGGATTACGACAAGGAGAAGCTCCAGGAGAGGCTGGCCAAGCTGGCTGGCGGCGTAGCTGTAATCAAAGTGGGAGGCGCTACCGAGGTGGAACTCAAGGAAAAGAAGCATCGCGTAGAGGACGCACTTTCCGCTACCAGGGCTGCTGTCGAGGAAGGCATTTTGCCGGGTGGAGGAATTGCTTTCATCAATGCGGCTGCTGCCCTGGACACATTTGACATGAAGGGCGACAAGGAAGCCTCACTCGGTGTGGCTATTTTGAAGCGAGCCCTGGAGGCACCTTTGCGCTGTATCGCTGATAACAGCGGCAGAGAAGGCTCGGTGGTGACAAATCGAGTTAAGGAAAGCCCTGTTGGCGTGGGATACGATGCGCTTAAGGACGAACTGGATGTTAAGATGATAGAAAGGGGAATCGTGGATCCTCTTAAGGTCACTCGGGCTGCTCTGGAAAATGGTGCCAGTATTGCCACTATGATACTGACCACCGAGGCCCTGGTTACCGATATTCCTGAGAAAGACAAGGCATCGGCAATGTCTGGCGGTGGTGGCTACCCGGACATGTACTAATAGGCAAGAATTAGCTTGCGGTTAAAGAGAAGCCGCCCCGAATCGGGGCGGCTTCTCTGGTTTTTCTGATTGGTTGCCAGTCTTCTAAATCCTGAGCAATTTCTTCAGGGGAACCGACTCGTCTCCAGGCCCTACTATGGCCATATTCAACTTGTCGCCGTGGATAAGCTCTTCCGCCACCCGGGCCAGATCCTCTAACGTAACGGAATCAAAGATGGAGAAGACTTGTTCCAGGGAAAGGATGTCACGTTTCATTATTTCCTGGCTTCCCATCCACATTGCCAGGTTACGGTTGTCTTCCATCTCTAACTGTATTCTTCCCTTTAATAATTCCCTGGCGCGGACAAGCTCTTCAAGAGAAATTTCCTGTTTAAGTTTAAATAGTTCTTCGATAATAACGGAGGTGGCAGTTTCCACTTTACTGGCGTCGGTGCCAGCGTAGATAATGAGCGAGCCTGAACTGCGAAAATGATTCGTGTAGCTGTGAATATCGTAAGCCAGGCCTTTGTTTTCCCTGATCTCTATGAACAGGCGGCTGCTCATGCCCTCTCCCAGCACCGTGTTAAGCATATCCAGAATGAAACGCTGTGGATGTGTATAAGGCAAGCCGTGGATTGCCAGGCATAAATGAGCCTGTTCGCTTTCCCTGGTGTTAACCTGCAGCCTGGCAGAAAATTGCTCCTGGTCAAGAAAATAATCCTTTGGCGGGGCTTGTTGCGTCGTCCAATTGTTGAATAACGATGCTACCCTGTCAATCGTTTCTGCGGGTTCGATGTCGCCAGCGATGCTGACGACGGTGTTGTTGGGCAGATAATAGCGTGAAAAGTACTCCAGTATCTGGGTTCTGCTTATCGAAGATACGGTTTCTTTGCTGCCGGCGATATCGCGCCCCAGCGGTTGTTCTGGCCACAGAAGCTCGTCTATGAGCATACTCACCCGCTGCTGGGGGGAATCCAGGGACATATTAATTTCTTCTATGATCACAGAGCGCTCCTGCTCAAGGTCTTCCTGTCTCAAGAGGGGATTAAGAACTAGGTCAGACAGGGTGTCCAGGAGCAGAGGAAAATGTGAACTGGTAACTTTGCCCCAGTAAGCGGTTGCTTCCTTGCCTGTACTGGCGTTGAGGATGCCGCCGACGCCTTCAATGGCCTGGCTGATATCTTTGCTTGTTGGCCTGTGACGGGTGCCCTTGAAGCAGAGATGCTCGATGAAATGGGAAATACCTGCTTCCTCAGGATTTTCGTGGCAGGATCCTGTGCCGGTGAATATAACGACGCTAACCGAACGGCTATACGGCATGGGATTGACGATGATGCTCAGTCCATTGTCGAGGACAGCTTTATTATGCATTATGAATTCCGATTATAGTGGACACTAGTTTTACTGTCAAAAAAGTCTTTATTGTAGATAAGGTCAGGAGAGTGGAGAAAGAAGCATATTTCCTTGACACTCCAGAAGAGGCGATGCTATTCTTGCCGAGCTAGTGAAACGAGTTGGCATTATTTATCGTCCCCACCTGCCCCGGGCGCAGGAATTGGCCTGCGAGCTTGAGCGGAAACTGAATGCCTGCGGGGTCTCTTCGTGGCAGTGTTCGGCGAAAGAAGAGGCTGAGGCGGTCTCGCGGGCCGTAGGGTCGGATTTAATCGTGAGCATAGGGGGGGATGGTACCATTCTGCGTGCTGTCCATATTGCCTCGCGTCTGTCACTGCCGGTGCTTGGCGTGAACTTGGGAAGGATAGGCTTCATCGTTGAGTTGAGCGTGGATGATTTCTGGGAAAATTTACCTGGAATAATTGAGGGAGAGGGTATGGTTGAGGAGAGGACCATGCTTGAGGTCATGCTCTCGGACGCCAGCTTTCATGTTCTGAACGAAATAGTGGTGGGAAGAGGAGCTACCGCACACATGTCTCACGTTGAGATGGCGATAGACGAGGAAGTGGTCACCGTGTATAGAGGAGATGGTGTAATTGTAGCCACGGCTACTGGCAGCACGGCTTATTCCCTGGCGGCCGGGGGGCCTATTTTGCATCCTCTGTCACGGGAGATGGTCATCCAGCCTGTGTCCTGCCACCTTGCCCCGAGTTACGCACTGGTTGTTTTGCCGCGGAGTGAGATAGTTCTCACTCCGGTTGGCAGCAGAGAGTTAACTGTCAGCCTTGACGGGCAGATTGATTTGCCATTATCCTCCGGGACAAGTGTGCGAGTGAAGCTCAGTTCCCGTGTGGCGCGTTTTTTGCGACTTCGTGACCCGGATCATTTCTATGGTTCCTTGTATAATAGGCTGAGAGAGGAATGAGATAAGATGAAACTGGAGAAAGCCAGGATAAACGATGCTAACGCGGTACACAAATTAATCAATAGCTTTGCGGATAAAGGCGAGATGCTGCCGCGCGCTCTGAGCGAAATATATGAAAATATCCGGGAGATTTTTGTGGTCAGGGATGAAGATAGAGTCGTCGCCTGTGCCGCATTGCATGTTAACTGGTGTGACCTGGCGGAGATCAGGTCTCTGGCAGTGGAGAGTGCGTTGCAGAACAAGGATGCTGGCTCTATGCTGGTTCGTGCCTGTCTGGACGAAGCCAGGGAACTGGGATTGCCTGCGGTATTTTGTCTTACTTATAAGCCAGCCTTTTTTGAGAAACTGGGTTTCGCCCTGATCGATAAGTCGGAATTACCTCGCAAGATATGGGCGGAGTGCTTTCGCTGTCCCAAGTTTCCCGATTGCGACGAAGTATCACTGATTTATCGTTTTTAATCTTTGTATGCTGTATGCGGTGCAGGCGTGCTTCGATTATTTCCTCCGGTTAGCAGCCTTGTAAACGGAGAGCAAAATTGTCTGAGAAGAAATTAACCAGCCAGGAAATATATCGCGGCAAAGTCGTTTGCTTACGGGTGGATGTGGTGGAGAAAGAGGGGGGAGAGAAAACCAGCCGAGAAGTCGTGGAGCATGACCCGTGCGTTGCCGCGGTGGCGCTTGACGTGGAAGATAATGTTCTGCTTGTGCGCCAGTTCCGCTATCCCATAGGTAAAGCGCTCCTGGAGGTGCCGGCGGGGGGAATCGACGCAGGAGAGACGCCCGAGGATGCTGCCTGCCGGGAACTGCAAGAGGAGATTGGCTATCTACCACGGAAGTTGGACAGACTGGGTGGATTCTACTCTATCTCGGGCTACGGCACGGAATACATGCACTGCTATCTGGCGAGGGATCTGGTGCCGGGACGCCTTGAGGCTGAGGACACTGAGAGCATTGAGGTGGTGAGAATGCCACTGGAGAGAGTGCATGGCCTTATCGCTTCGGGAGAACTCTGTGATGCCAAGAGCATCGCCGCCCTGCTGATGTTTTTGCATGTGTGGCGGGAGAAGCGGGGCTGATACCCTAAGGGTATAAACTAAGTTTTGAGTAAAGTTCAATCCTTTCTCTAATCCAATCCCAACCTGGGTCTCCATGATTGAAGAAGGATTTGTAATTATCTTTTAGCCATTCATAGTAATCTTCCTCGGTGTATTTACAGAAAGTCTCTACTAGCACTTCCTGGATAATATCTGGAGGTATTTCTATTTTCCCGAGTTCGTCATCCAGGAATTCTTTCACCACTTTTCTGTCGAGCACTTTGCCACATCCTATCGGTTTTTTGATGACAAAAAGATTATGCTTGTTCCATCTCAGCAAATTTTTCGTCAACCTCGTTTCTCAATACCTCTCCTGCCGTTTGAAACACATCCAATAGTTCTTCATAAATATCGTTGCTGGCAACAAAGTTCCAGAATTTTTCACCGACTAGAATTTCTCCATTCTCTAAATCATATAGTCCTCTTAATGTCCATCTTTCATAGGGTTCGGGGTGATAAGGATTGTATGGAATTGCTAGTCTTGTAAAAATCTTAGCGTCTTTATCCTGGCTGAGCCTTAAAGCTGTCCACCTGAGGAGCTTAAGTTTTAGTGCTACAAACTCTTTCATATTGGGTTTTGCACTGGTGATATCAAAATAATTTTCAGTGCTACGAATCTTCGTGAATAAGTCTACGGTCGAATCTGGATCGAATTTGGCTTGCCCTTTCTTTATTTCCTTTTTGATTTGCTTGACCTCGTTTGTTTTATTCACAGTAATTTCACTTTTTCTCAGCTTGTAGTGGAGACCGATTATGAGATTTTCCGTTTGTTTATCAATTTCTCCTAATAGTTTGTACTGTCTCTCTGCGTGATTGCCAGCGCCTTCAGCCAAGACGACTGCAACTTGTTCCCAGACGGACATGCCAAAGGTAGTATTCATTGAGTGAATAAAGGAAAACATGGCATATCTATCTTTGCCTAGCAATCTGTGATGAAAAGGCATATGCATTGTTTCTGGTCGATATGTCGTTAATTTCTCTCGCACAGTTGCGACAAGAAGTCCGACTATCTTCTCTCTTGTTTTAGATGGCAAATTCATGTCTTCCCTCTATTTTTGAAGTAAAATATGGACTCAAAATATTTGTTGGAGTCCCTCTCGGTTCTCATAAGGACGGGCCTATGAAAAATGTCAATCAATTCAAATCCGCATTGCTTACCTACGTTGGGATATATGTCGAATTTATCATTGGCTACGATGAGAACCGACGCCCCCTCAGTCAGGTTCCGAGAAACATTTTTAAAGACATTTGCTATCCCGTTGGCATACGCCATTTTTGCATTCCCGTTCTGGCCATTTTTGGCAGGACCTATTTCCAGTTCGTCTTGCCTTGGGAAATTGAAGAGTTCATAAGCGTATCTGTGTTGTTCGTGATAATCAATAACACCGACATAAGGAGGAGAAGTAAATATCCCGTCAATTCTCAAGTTTTCTGGTAAGTTTACCTTTCTTGCGTCTCCCTGAAAGATTTTGACAAAGGCATCGGTTTTCAGTCTATCGAATTCCTTTATTCTCTTTATCGTATCCCAGCCGTAACGGTTGATAAATTTCAGTGCCTCGTTAGTTGGTTCACAGTACCTTTTGTGTTTGATGCACCAATAGGTTTTTCTGACCGCCTTTGTTGGCCGTGCCAGATCATAATGTGGAATAAGTCTGGCGGAACGAGCTGACCTTGAAAGAATGATTTTCAATATGTCTTGATTTTTATACTCTTTGATTATGCTACAGCAAAAGAGAATCTCTTGCAGTGCTCTCTCTGAGAACCAATACTTCAAATACTCGCTATCTGTTTCAAATTTCCCTTTTTCCTTATCAAATAACGAAGTTTGTTCATGGGTTATCAGCGACTTACTGAATGCTCTCACTCGGAGTAATGCGTCTTTAATTTCTTTCTCAACTTCAATGATGTCATATTGTCTGGTCTTAACTCTCTGAATCAATACATTGAAAGGAGACAGCTCTATTCCCAACGCGTGTATGCCTAACACATTGGCTTCAATCAGAGTCGTTCCAGACCCGGCAAAAGGGTCAAGGATTACGTTCCCCTTCTTAAAATATTTCCGCAAAAATACTTCCACGAGTTGGGGGATAAATTTGCCGAGGTAAGGGTGCAACCTGTGAACATGTTTTGTTCTCTCAAATTCCCTTACACCAATAAAGCTTAAGTCATTCCCGAGGGCGGCAATGTTTTTCTGGGCATTAGTTTTTTTCTCTATGAATTCTAAATCTATGCCAAATTTTGCTGCTGCTTCTTTATTTGTTTTAAGCATGCTTGCCAGTCCGCATTTATTCATACGATTTTCCCAGCGTTATTATACTGTATCAACCTACGGTATGGTTAGCTTTTCGTACGGCTAACTCTTATTCTGCCGCTAATTTTGTCAGGTAATAAGAGGCTAAATTGAAGTATTCTTCGCTTTTGTCCCTCTTTTTTCTTGCCTCTTCAATTTTGTACAGAATTTGTTCAAGGGAAAGAACCGCTTCTCTTCTAGCTACCTCACGTTTGGGTATTATATAATTTAACCCTTTATTTATTTCAGGCCAGCCTTTCATTTCTCCGTAGATTTTTTGGAGTTCCTTTTCCACTTGTAATTGTGTCATCATGATCCTCCATTTTTGCTGTACCACAATGGACACTCTTAGCCTTCATTAATTTGGTGCCCCTTAACTATATCCTATATTCCCTCATTTTCTCTATCACGGCATCGGCGACCTGGCTGGTGGTAGCCGCGGTAACATCCGCAGGGTCAGACTTCAGATCATAAGAGACATGCCTGCCCTCGGCGATGACTGCAGCGATGGCTTTTCCCAGCCTATCAGCGCTTTCCTGTTCTCCTAAATGGCGGAGCATCATTACTCCTGAAAGCATTGTTGCCATGGGGTTGGCCTTGTTCTTGCCCGCGTGTTTGGGAGCGCTGCCGTGAGTGGGCTCAAAAATGGCAATGTCTTTGCCGATATTGGCCCCGGGGGCTACTCCCAGCCCCCCCACCAGCCCCGCGCAGAGGTCGGAGACAAAATCTCCGTAGAAATTGGGCAGGACGAGCACATCAAACTGCTGAGGCTTTTTGGCCAGTTGCATGCAGGTGGCATCTACCAACGCCTCGTTGAATTCTATGTCGGGGTATCCCCTGGCTGCCTCGCGGGCAGCTTCCAGAAAAGTCCGTCGCTGAATTTGAGTATGTTAGCTTTATGTACGGCGGTAACTTTCTTTCTGCCATTCTGGCGGGCGTAATCGAAAGCGAATTGAACGATGCGCTTGCTTGCTGTGAATGAGATTACTTTCAAGCTCACGGCGGAATCCTCCCGGATTTTCTTTCCGGTACTCTCCTGGACAAGAGAGGCCAGCCTGGCAGTCTCTGCTTTTCCCCTGTCGAACTCAATGCCGGCGTAGAGGCCCTCGGTGTTTTCTCTGACTACGACGATATCCACATCTTTGTATGGCGATTGGACACCGGAGTAGGTTTTGCAGGGGCGCAAACAAGCGTAGAGATCCAGCTCCTGGCGCAGGGCTACGTTGACGCTTCTGAAGCCGCTGGCGATGGGGGTGGTTACCGGCCCTTTAATGGCGACAGCGTTATTCTTTATGGATTGCAGCGCTTTTTCTGGCAGGGGTGTTCCGTACATTTCCAGCGCCTGGCTACCGAGGATGAGTTCGTCCCACTGGAATTGCACTCCTGTAGCCTCCAGCACTCTCTTTGTCGCTCCGGCTACTTCTGGGCCTATACCGTCGCCTGGAATAAAACTTACTCTATGTAACATTTATGACCTCACAACATGAATTTTGGTTTTTGTTCGCACTTTATATTACGGTGGCGAAGGAAAGGTATTAAAGCACAAAATCCCTGTGCTTTTGTATGTAGGGAATAAGGCCTCCCTCGTCCAGGATAGCGGACATCAGCGGCGGTATTTTGCCGCAGCTTAAAACGACGCCTGTAGTGGTGTTGATGATAATACCTTCATCAGGGTTTATCTCCACCTCGTCTCCAGCAGCGATTTTATCGGTATCGCATATTAAAACGGGCATTCCCTGATTGATGGCGTTTCTGAAAAAAATGCGCGCCACCGACTTAACCAGTATCGCTCTTATTCCTGACATCTTGATAACTACAGGGGCATGTTCCCGACTGGAACCCAGCCCAAAGTTCCTGCCCGCTACCAGTATGTCGCCCGGCTGTACTCTGGCAGCGAATTCCGGGTCGGCGTCTTCCAGGACGTGCTTGGCCAGCTCGGGTAGATCGCTGCGCAGGTGGGCGTATCGACCGGGGGTGATGAGGTCTGTAGAAATATTGTCTCCCAGCTTGAGGGTTTTTCCCTTAATTGCCTTGCCTGCCATTATAAAACCTCCCGGGGGTCGGTGATTTCGCCGTATATGGCGGAAGTGGCAACCGTGGCGGGGCTGGCCAGATAAACCAGGCCTTCAGGGTTTCCCATTCTGCCGCGGAAATTGCGATTGGCGGTGGAAATGCAGGCCTCTCCGTCCCCCAGAATTCCCTGATGCAGCCCCAGACAGGCAGCGCATCCCGGTGGCAGGATAGTTGCTCCGGCTTCCAGCAGCGCGGGAATATAGCCCTTGCTGATAGCTTCCTTGAGCACGCGGCGAGAGGCGGGGGCTACAAGCAGCCTGGTAGAAGGGTGAGTCTTTTTCCCCTCAAGGATCCCCGCGGCTATCTCCAGATCGTCAAGACGCCCATTGGTGCAGGTGCCCAGGAACGCCTGCTGCACTTTGGTACCTTTTGCCTCATGGACGGCACAAGTATTGTCCACGGCATGGGGCAGAGAAACTGTGGGCGTAAGCTGGCTTAAGTCCACGACGATAGTTCGCTCGTAAGTAGCATCGGCGTCAGGTGCGAGGGGCTGGAAACAGTCTGCCCTGCCCTGTGCCGCCAAAAATTGGCGGGTGAGTTCGTCGCTGGGGAACAGCCCCACCTTTGCTCCGGCCTCCACCGCCATATTGGCGATGGTAAGGCGTTGGGATATGGTAATGTCGGCCAGTGCTTCGCCGTCGAATTCCAGTGCTTTATAGGTGGCTCCATCAGCTCCGATCAGCCCTATGAGGTGCAAGATCAGGTCTTTGGCGTAAACGCCGCGGGAGAAAACCCCCTTGAGGCTAATAAGGAAGCTCTCCGGCACCCGCAGCCAGGTTTTACCCAGTGCCATTGCTACCGCTATATCGCTGGACCCCATGCCGGTGGCGAATGCTCCTAAAGCGCCGGCAGTCACGGTATGCGAGTCTGCGCCGACAATGACATCCCCCGGGCAGGCGAAATTCTCTGCCACCAGTTGATGGCAGACCCCATTTCCCACCTCGGAAAGGGCTATCCCCTTCTCCCTGGCGAACTGGCGCAGGAATAGATGGTCATTGGATAGCTGGCGATTGGGGCTGGGAGCGGCGTGGTCCAGAAAGATGATGGTCTTCTCAGGATTGGCTACGTACTGAAAGCCGCTGCTGTTAAATTGACGCATGGTTAAAGGGCCGGTCGTGTCTTGAACGAAAGCCAGGTCTATATCTACGATAGCGCTATCGCCCGCAGAAACGCCCGGCGATTTAAAATTGAGAATTTTTTCCGCTAAAGTTTGTCCCTTGTTGCTCATAATGGTATATTCCCATGTTTTTTTGTGGGCAGAGTTGCCTTTTTTCCTTCCAGTATTTCCAGTGCCCGGATTATCCTGGAGCGTGTTTCCCGCGGATCAATGATATCGTCTATGAATCCCCTGGCCGCTGCTTCGTAGGGAGAAGAGAATCGTTCTCGATATTTGCCAATGAGGTCTGCTCTGGTCCTCTCCGGGTTTTCCGATTTCTTGATTTCATTGCGGCAAACGATATTGACTGCTCCTTCAGGGCCCATGACGGCGATCTCCGCAGTTGGCCAGGCATAGTTAATATCCCCTCTGAGGCTTTTGCTGCTCATGGCGATATAAGCCCCTCCGTAAGCCTTGCGGGTGATTACGCTTATCTTGGGCACAGTGGCCTCGGCGTAAGCAAAAAGGAGCTTGGCTCCATGACGGATAATGCCCTTGTGCTCCTGATGTCCCCCGGGCATATATCCGGGAACATCAACGAAAGTAACCAAAGGTACGTTGAAACAATCGCAGAAACGGACAAACCTGGCTCCTTTATCTGAAGCGTCAACATCAAGGATTCCGGCCAGTCGCAGTGGCTGTTGTGCCAGTATTCCCACGCTTCGTCCCCCTATACGGGCAAAACCCACGATGAGGTTTGGGGCGAACTTACTCTGTACTTCCACAATCTCGCCGTTATCCACCACCCTGGAAAGGATTCTTCGCATGTCGTAAGGTTTACAGGCCTCGTCAGGCAAAATGTTGAGCATTTCTTCATCCAGCAGTCGGCTTGCGCTTTCTAGCTGACTGGAGGCAAGAGGAAGTTCTTTGCAATTCTGAGGCAGGAAGGTCAGCAATTGACGAACCGACTGAAAACACTCGTTCTCATCCTTGCAAACAAAGTGACAGTTGCCACTTTTTGAAGCGTTGGTTTGCGCTCCTCCCAACTGCTCCAGCGTTATCTCTTCTCCCGTTACGGTTTTGATGACATCAGGGCCAGTAATGTACATTTGCCCTATGCCTTTTACCATGAAGATAAAGTCAGTGATGGCTGGAGAATAAACAGCGCCGCCGGCGCAGGAGCCTGCTATCACCGAAATCTGGGGAACAACCCCGGAATAGAGAATATTGCGGGAGATAATTTTTCCATAACCATCCAGGCTGATTACCCCTTCCTGAATGCGTGCCCCTCCGGAATCCAGAATGCCGATTATGGGCACTCCGTTGGTAGCAGCCATATCCATCACCTTACAGATTTTTTCTGAGGCCACTTCCGAAAGGGAACCTCCGAAAACGGTAAAATCCTGGGCATAAGCGAAAACCTGTCGGCCATAAATCCTGCCGTATCCCGTGACCACCGAATCGCCAGGGAATTTTTGCTCTGCCATGCCGAAATTGTTGCAACGATGGGTGACGAAGGAATCGATTTCCTCAAAAGTTTCTTTGTCAAAAAGCAGGGCAAGCCTTTCCCGGGCGGTGAATTTTCCTTTGTTATGCTGTGCTTCAATGCGGCTGGCGCCACCGCCCGCCAGAGCTTGCTTCTTGAAATCTGCCAGCCTGCTCAGTTTCTTCTCTATCTCGCTTTGTTTGCCTTCTTGCATAAAGACCTCTTCTAAAGTCCTTCTCTGTTATAATCGACGGAATGCTTGATTATAACAATAACTTGAGCCACATGCCTATAAGCGCCCGTCCCAAAGGAAAGGATTTCTCCCGGGAGGAGCGGGTCTATCTGGGCTTGGGCTCGAATATGGGAGATCGCTGGCAGAATTTGCGATGGGCACTACAGCTTCTTTCCAGCGAAGCAAGGGTGGAGCGATTTTCTTCCGTTTACGAAACTGAACCGACAGGCTATCGGGAGCAAGCGTTTTTTTTGAATATGGCATGCGTGATTACAACCGCTTTGGGCCCGCACGACTTACTGGCATTTGTTAAGCGTATCGAAAAGGAAATGGGCAGAGAGACTACCTTTGCCAATGCTCCTCGTCCTATTGATATAGATATCCTTCTTTACGACGAGCAGGTGGTGAACTGCGGAGGTTTGATAATTCCTCACCCACGCCTGGCGGAAAGGGCTTTTGTCCTGGTGCCGCTGGCGGAGATTGCTTCCGACGCGATTCATCCTGTGATGGGCAAAAGCGTTGGCGAGCTTGTCGAAAGCGCGAGAGAAGACAAAAAGGTGAAGAAATGGACGGAAAAGATTGATGTATCAGCTATTTGTGGAAGGGCACTTTGATGCCGCTCATCGTCTGAGGAATTACCATGGTCGCTGTGAGAACCTGCACGGCCATCGATATAAAGTAGTGATTCGTGTGGAGGCAGAAGAGGCAGACAGGTCATCTGGCATGGTCTGTGATTTCGTGCTCCTGAAGAAATGTCTTAAAGATGTCCTCTCCCAATTTGATCATGCGTATCTCAATGAAGTGCCACCGTTTGATGAAATAGAGCCCTCCAGCGAAAATCTCGCTGCCGCTATCTATGGCGAGCTTGAGCCGCGCCTTACCCGGGAGCAGGTAAGGTTGTCCTGCGTAGAAGTATGGGAAACTCCCACGACTGGAGCCATTTACAGCAAACAAGCATGAGAATACGCTTACGAGCACAGCAGGTCGGGAATGCTTGTTGCGATGGGATAGGAGCGTTGACATTTTTTGCAATAAAGAGAGCCGGAGATTACCTCTTCTCCCTCTTGTTCTTCCATGCTGAGCCTGAGTGACCGGTGACAGACCGGACAGGCCAGGATAGCTAGCATTTCTTTTTTCATGGCGCGTACGGAATATACTATAATAAATGTCCAGGCAGGGCAAGTGAAATAGGGAAAATACCGAATACCGTGATTATATGAAGGAGGGACGATGATTCATATCAGAAAGACTTATCAAGGACTGAACCCGGAAATGCTCTACGAGGAGTTGCGGGACCTGGCGGGCAAGCAGGGGCTGCTGGCGGAGGAAGCTGGATTGCAGACATATCCTCTTGCCAGTGGAGCGACACAAACTCGTGCCGTGATGAAGCTGAAGACGAGCAAGGCTGAAGGGGAGAAAGAATGTGGCAGCGCTCATATCATAGGGTCACCTTCTGGCGAGACGAAGATGATTCTGGATATGGACGAGAATCTTTTCCCCGCGGATCGGCTGAAGACCATGCAGGAAAATCTGGATTTCATTCTTGGCTCATATGAAGGGGGAGGGTGAGCCTATTTGCCGCGTCGGTAGGGTTGGGAATATGTTCGGGTAGGCACTGCCGATGTTTTCATGTGACGGCCCTGGCACGAAGAGTGGTTAGATGTATTGGATAGGGAAGATGGCGAAGCTGGAGCAGGACGTGAACAATGAAGATAAGTACGGTTGCCTGCTCAAGTATGTATGGGCGGAGAACACAATGGTCAACTATGAGCTTGTCAGGATGTAGCAGTTTCCTCTCTTCCGCTAACTGTTGTCTCTTTTGCCAGAGGCAAGGAGAAGCCGAAGGAGTTGCCTTTGTTGGGCAAGCTTTGGTACCAAATCCTGCCCCCCTGGAGTTCAACTAATTGTTTGCAGATAGCCAAACCTAAACCCAGGCCGGAAAACTGATCCGAGTGAGAGTAAGGCTGGAATAGAGTTGCCTGCTTTTCAAGCGGGATACACGGGCCATTATCTTCTACTTTGATTACCAGGACGTTTTCCTCTGTTCTACCCTTCAAGGTCACTTGTCCTTCTTCGGGGGTGAATTTATGGGCATTGGATAGCAGGTTCGATAACACCTGCCCAACGCACTTGTCATCAGCCAGAACGCAAGGAAGCGGCTTTTCCAGTTTTTCCTGAAACTTCTGCTTTTTAGCGGCAAACAGGGGGATATATTGTCGCACGATTCTCCTAATTAAGCCCTGCATCTCCAAAAGCTCGGGGTTTACTTCAAGAAGCCCTGTTTCACTTTTAGCCAGATCCAGAAACTCACCGAGGCGGTCACTCAAGGTATAGGCACCATTGAGGATATTTCTGGCTAACCTGGACTCAATTTCCCCTTTTGACTCAAGCTGCTCTAATAATAACTTCCCTGAAGACAGAATGGGAGTTAGCGGCGTGTTTAATTCATGGGCCAGCATATTAATAAATTGCGCCTTTCTCTGCTCCTCTTGTTTGCGCTCAGTAATGTCCATGCAACTTCCCAAAATTGCTCTCCCCTCATATTCAATCGGGACTACCCTCGCTATAATCCAAAGTATTTGTTCATTTTTCCTTATCAACCTATATTCATAGGCGTGTGCTCCTTTTCCAGTTAGCGTTTTTAGGGCATTTTCTTGAAGCGTTTCTCTGTCTTCGGAAGAAACGAGAGCCGATGAAGACATTTTTAAAAGCTCCTCTTTGGTATAACCGGAATAATTCTCAAATTGCGGATTAACATATCTGAATTTCCCGTCCTGGATTATGAATATTCCCGCTTGGGTGTTCTCAAACACCTTTCTTTGTAATCCCTCCTGTTTCTTGCGCTCAGTGATATTATGCAATACAATTACCCTGCCAGCGATGGAGCCGCGCCGGGCATACAGCGGCGAAATGCGAAGGTCATAGTAACGCTCCTCCTCACCTTTACCGAGAACTATCTCCGATTGTGTCTCCGTCACCTCTCGATGCTCTTTGGCTAAATCAGGCCAACAGGATAGTACTTGGTTAACTGGCTGCCCGATGGCTTCTGAAGTTGTCCAACCAATGATACTTTCAGCAGACGGGTTTATATCCACTACGCGATCCTGTGCATCCAATACTATTAGCCCGTCGCTCATTCCTTTGATGATAACGATATTCGGCAAGATATCTGTTATGAGATAGAAGGACAGTTGCACCGAGATAAGGCAGGTTCGGGCAAATTACAAAGCTGGAAGCAGACGCTTCTGCCTGCGGCCGCGAAGTAGCAATTCAGGCTAATGTTACCAGCTTAACAAGCCAAGCTAATGTTCAATTGAGCCTGTAGGAAGCCTGTCGACATCCGTCTCTCAAAATAAGCTCTTACAAAAGCTTCTTGAATTCCTCAATACTTAGACCTGCGTCATTTGTGAATCCGGCCATCGTATAAGCGTTAACCGGTTTTGCTCTTG
>JAUWOK010000054.1 GCA_030612165.1 Dehalococcoidia bacterium | reverse complement strand
CACGTTCAATTCCTTACTGGCGGCTTTAACGGTTTTTCCTTCACTCACTTTTGATAAGACTTCTTTTATCGAAACCATCGCACTCTTCCTTTTCGCGCCAAAGAAGGCTACCTGCTCCTCCGGCTATGAAACCAAACGCAGGGGCAAAGCTGTATGCCTCGCCCCTGCCTCGACTTGCAACTTTACTTTCTCACTTTGCCGACATTCTTCTACTTCTACCGACGAAATAGAGCACCACCAGGGAAGGGATCAGCAGATATATTGCCGGCATATACGGCGGCCCATAAGCAGCCAGGAATTCAGTTCCAGAAGCAAACCAGGGCTCTCCTGCCTCTTCCGCCCCTGAAGGAATGGAAGCCGCAATCATTCCCCATATGTCCATCGCGGCGACAATCCAGATCATTATGCTCGCTGCTACCGACTTAGCCAGTTGACGAATATCCAGGAAATTAGTAGCACTGGATAAGTAAATCAACCCAGCACAGATAAGGATAACCGCCCTCCATGGCGTGAAGGAGCCAGCCTCTACCGTTAATGCACCCCATTCTCCCCCTACGAATTCCAGTATCCCAAAACCTATGGCGGCAATACCCATAACGAAGGCGAATATGCTGCCAGCTGTTGACCTATTATTCATAATTACCAACCTCCTGCCATTCCGATTAGATTAAGTACGCCTCCAAAAACAAAGATCGTCACTACCAGAAAGCCCAGCGTAGCAAGAATTTCTTTCCAGTTAAGTTCCCTTAACAACAAGGCAAACGTGGCCAGGCAGGGGAAATAGATACTGAGCAGGATCACGGATTTGAATACCTGATAAGTAGTCATTGCTTCTATAGGAAGCAACCCGATGGCCAAGTCTTTCCTGAGGAAGCCCACTACCAAAGAAGGTGTTGCGCTAGCCGGCACCCCGAACACTGTTGCCAGGAACCCTTCCAGCCCACCGGCTATAGCATCCATCGCCCCGGTAGCATACAGAACCATAACGATCGCACAGCCAAGCAAAACAAAGGGAACGGCGACGAAAAGGAAATGCCGGGTCCTCATCCAGGTTTTTCTCCACACGTTTGACCATTGTGGCGCCCGATATGGAGGCACGTCCATCAGTATCTCCGGTGATTCCCCTGGCCAGATCTTGTTAAGAACCCAGCCAAAACCGAGATACCCTATGGCTAAAGTCAGAAAGACCCAACCTATCAAATGTGGGACCAGCTCTTCCATCATCCCTATTTGTGCGCCACAGGGGACAAATACCCCCAGCAGGGCAATTATCATAAACCGCTGCTTTCTTGTTTCCAATGCTCTAGCCGCCGTCACCCCGGGAACATTGCATCCCAGAGAAACCAGGGTGGGCACGATGGCAAAGCCATGCAGCCCAATTTTATGCATTACCGTGTCGAGAAGAACGGCCAGCCTGGGCAAATATCCGGTATCTTCCATGACTGCCAGTACCAGAAAGAGGGCCAGCACTGCCCACAAGACTATGCCAAAGGGCATGAACAAGCCTGTGGTGAGTACCCCACCGGCAGCGAAACAGGGGTCACCAGGGAAACCTTCGGCAAAAACCGCCCTGTCTCCAACAAGGATGGTAAAAGCCCAATCCGGCAACCCGGCGAGTTTTTCCCCTATCCATGGTATCCAGTGGGTTCCGAAGATCCTGACAAAAAATCCATCGGTGAATAGACCGGCGAATTCACCAAAGAATGTCCAGAAGCCATAAAGAACGGCTATAGCGAAGGGGATACCGGTCTGCGGCCTGACGGTAACATCAGCAAGAGCATTTTTTAAAGTCGCCTTGTAGGCTCCGACCGTTACCGTTTTCTTTGATATTCTATCTACTAAATCCCATCTCTGATCAACAGTAAGTTTCATTTTAACCTCCTCCCACACTTTTCATGATTCCCTCTATTTTCACCGACCGCGTTTCTTTCATCCTCTCCACCAACTTCTTCAGCCCTTCCCCCATGGTCGCCACCGTGGTGACTACGGGTACACCCAGGAGGTCTTCTAATTTCTCAGCGTTTATCCTTATGTTGGCATCTTTAGCCACGTCAGCCATGTTTAAGGCGATTATCACAGGGCAACCCTTTTCAATAAGTTCCAGTGCCAGATAAAGGCCACGTTCTATTTTGGAGGAATCAATGACGCATAACACAACGGCGTCTTTTTCCCCCTCCAGCATTTTCAGCGCCACTTCCTCGGCTTTATCCTTGGGCTGTAAAGAAAAGGTTCCCGGAACGTCTATAATTTCTACTATTTTGCCATCAATCGCCATGCGCCCCTTGTCAAAATCAACAGTCGTTCCTGGATAATTTGACACTGTCGCCCCTCCTCCAGACAGACAATTGAAGAGCACAGATTTGCCTACATTGGACTGCCCCATAAGCAACACTTTGTTCATTTCTCCACCTCCACGATAATTTTGTCCGCCAACCCCAATCCAATAGAGGTATTAGACCTATCCACATTCACCACTACCGGCCCTTTTATCGGCTGCTTCGTCATCATCTTGATCTCCTTGCCTTCTCTGATTCCCATACCTGCTATTTGTGCCCTCAAACCCGGGTCAATTTTCTTAATCCTGCCTTCTTCCTCATACAACATCTGAGATAGTTTTTTTTCCATGCAATCAGCTCCTTTCCACTATAATTTTCTGTGCCATGCCTCGACCAATAGCAACGACATTCCTGTCAATCTCAACCGTCACCGGCCCGCAATTGGATACTACTCGCACCGCCTTGCCCTCTAGCAAACCTCTCAGAAATAATTTCTGTCGTAAGCCCCTCCCCCCCTCAATTGCCATAATTCTAGCCGTCTCACCAATTCCAACCTGGGTTAGCTCCATTAGTATCTCTTTCTCCTTTCCCCAAAATGATTCGCTGGTATTGACATCGCCTTTTTCCCATTCCACAAATTAACTTTGCCTCTTATTCTTTCTGTTTCTGCTCAAGGAAATGCCTGTAATTAAACCCACCACCAAAACACCCAGAAAGATTGCCCCACCAGTCGGAAATGGCTCCTCTATCCCATCGAAAAGCTCCCAATCAGGCAGGGTTAGGAATCCATCCCTTACCTCTTCCCACATTACCCTGAATTCGCCTGCTTCCTCAGGAGTCGCTGTCCCCTCCATTTTCACCTTTCTTCTTAACTCGTCGAAACCCTCGGGGGATATATCCTCTACCGCCTGGACCTCAAACTGTTCATCGGTGGATTTTCGGACGATGATAATATTCCAGGTCTCTATACCCATGACCTTCATGTGCTTCTTGAGATTGGGCACCGATAAATCTGTAACCTCAGTTCCATCCGCTAAAATCATTCGAAGCTCGCCTTTATTGGTTACGTTGGGAACTTTAGACCCGGTGCCAGTTATATATTGCAGGCATTGGGTAGCCCCCGGAGTCGGGCGGCGGGTGATAATCTTGATGTCGCTTCTTTCCGGTACTTCATCACCCCATACCTCTGATATGCCCAGAAGGACTGACCTGAAAGCAAATGAGTTGCAGGGACAGTTCCCAGATACTCCGCCGAACTCCTGCTCTATTGCCCTGGCTATTTCCTCATCCGTCTTGCCCTGCTTTTTCAGCATTTTGGTCTTGAGCTCTTTCGTACGCTCATTGTGATAATTTCCCACATCCTCTATGGCTATCTCGATTTCCAACCCACCATCAGTTATCACAATGGATTCTAATTCAAACTCAGGTGGTGGGCTGGCTCCGGGCATGTGAGCACTAACCGGAGCAACCGCAACCGGCACCAACAAAGATGCCGCCAACACCAGGGTCAGAGCTCCAACTGCCAATCTCCCTTTTAAATTTTTATTCTTGCTTTTATTCATCGAATAATCCCCTCCTCTTTCAAATTTAAGTCTTTTAAAAAAATACCTGTTAGTTTTATCTAACTATTTCCATCCAAAAATTCTTGCCTGTCAGTCTGCTCTTTCCCAAATAACTTAGTTAACGCTAACAATCTTATAGACATCTATCTTTTTTGTCAAGGAGCTTTCAATTACTTGTCCGGTCGATTTTGCTTTCCTCTTCGACTGTTTAGAAAAGGGTTCCTCCAGACAGTTTTTTGAGCTATCTTCACAGCTATACTATAATCAGTGCATGTTTGAAAATCTTCCCGCTTTAATCAACAAATTGAATCTGGTGCAAAAACGCTATGACGAACTGTCTCGTCTGTCTGCCCTACCGGAAGTGTCCACCGACCAGCAACGACTGCTGGAAATAGCTAAAGAGCAATCTTCACTGGAAGACACGGCAAACAAATATTTGCAATACAAAGATATCTCCCGGCAAATAGCAGAGAATGAAGCTCTGCTCAAAGAAAGCACTGAAGCGGAAATGACAAACTTCATTAAAGAAGAAACTTGTGCCCTCACGCATCAACAAGAAGAACTGCTCCAACGACTCCAGTTATGTTTATTACCCCATGACCCTCATGACGCCAAGGACGTTATTGTGGAGATAAGGGCAGGGACAGGAGGAGGAGAAGCAAGCCTTTTTGCCGCTGACCTGTTTCGCATGTACAGCCGCTATGCCCAATCCAAAGGCTGGCAAATAGAAATAATCGACAGCAGTCAAAGCGAAGTCGACGGCTTTAGAGAAGTAATTATGGAAATCAGGGGCAAGGGAGCCTTCAGTAGGCTGAAATATGACAGCGGGGTACACAGAGTGCAAAGAGTCCCTGCCACAGAGGGAGCGGGAAGGCTACACACTTCTACAGCTACCGTAGCCGTCATGCCCGAGGCAGCAGAGATAGAGCTTGCTATCAACCCTGCTGATATTAAGATGGACTTTTTTCACAGCAGCGGCGCCGGTGGGCAGAATGTTAACAAGGTAACCACTGCGGTCAGACTGACACACCTGCCCACGGGAATAGTGTCCGTCTGCCAGGATGAGCGTTCTCAGTTAAAAAACAGAGTTAAGGCTATGGCCGTATTGCGAGCGCGTCTGCTTGATATAGAACAGCGTAAACAGTCAGAGGAAATTGCCCATCAGCGGCGCACACTGGTAGGCGCAGGCAAACGATCAGAGAAAATACGCACATACAATTTTCCCCAGGACCGTCTTACAGACCACCGCGTCAACGCTACCTTCCACAATCTTCCCCAAATTATGGATGGAGACCTTGACCGCATCATAGAAACCATGATAATCAGTGAACAGTCCAGACGCCTGGAAGAAAGCCTTTCATGAACACAAGAGAAGCCCTGCGCACAACCAGCCGTCTTCTGGATAAAGCAGGGCTAGACGATGCCAGGCTGGAGGCAGAACTGCTCCTTCTCGCTTCACTAGAAACATCACGAACACAACTCTACACCGAGCCCGGGAGAACATTGACTACAGGAGAACAAAGAAACCTCCAGCTTTTTACAAAGCGCCGCCTTAAACGGGAACCCACCGCCTACATTTTGAAATCCTGTCAATTTTACGGCCTGGATTTTTATGTCAATAAGCATACTCTCATCCCCAGGCCGGAGACGGAGCTTCTGGTAGAAACCGCCATAGCAACCGCTAGACAACATCTGCCTCAAAATCATTGTCCCGTTGTTATAGCAGACATCGGCACAGGCAGCGGAAACATTGCAATCAGCCTCGCTCTGGCGCTGCCCCGGGCAAAAATTTACGCCTCGGATATTTCAGACAAAGCGTTGCAAGTCGCCCGTCTGAATTGCCAACGCCACCAAGTAGATAAACAGATTACCCTCCTGCAGGGAGACTTGCTGGATAGTCTGCCCGAAGCAGCCGATATTATAACTGCAAATATGCCTTACATCCGCACCGGGGAATTAGATATCCTGAGTCCTGAAATAGCTCTTTACGAGCCTGCTATTGCCCTGGCCGGAGGCGACGACGGCCTGAACGAAATCCGCCGCCTCATTACCTGCGCGCCATCCAAAATACGCCCCCGGGGACACCTCCTCCTGGAAATAGGACAGGGCCAGAGCAAAGCGGTGCTTTTATTTATTAACAACTGCTATCCACAGGCCAGCACTATATTTTTACCTGACCTGGGCGGTATTGAAAGGGTAGCCCATATCGCTTTCTAATCAGAATACATCAAGCAAGCATTCAGGAAGAATATCTTTTCACGACAAGCTCTTGGAGCCTTTCCAGGTCGTCACTTTTTCCCGCCAGATCAAAAAGCTGCTTGATTGAGAGCTGCGGAAGAGAAGGGCGAGCAGCATCAGCCAATGAAGCTCCTTCCCACCCATGATAATCACTACCGCCGGTTGCGATAAGTCCATGCCTCTCAGATATGGAATATAATCTATCAATTTCCTCGGGAGAATAGAAACCATAAAAGACTTCCATGCCAACCAATCCGGCGCTTTTGAGCCCTGGCAAAAATTCATCAAGCTTATCAATTGCGGCAGGATGAGCCAGCACAGGCAATCCCTGGGCGTCCAGAATCAAACGAACGGCCTCCACCGGGCTCAACTTAGCCCTCTTTACATACGCAGAACCATTTCTGCCTATATATTTGACAAAAGCCTCCTTAAGAGAGGACACATATCCTCGCTCCAGCAAAGCCTGCGCTACGTGCGGGCGGCCTACAGAGTCTCCCCTGGCGAACTCCAGTACTCGCTGCAAATCTATCTCCATCCCCAGATCATGCAGTCTGGCAACCATTTTCTCGGTCCTTTCCCGCCGCGACACCTGCGACTGTTTCAAAACATTCCCTAATTTGCCATTGTTATATTCCAGAAAATAGCCCAGAACATGCACTTCTCCATAAACAGAAGCAGTGCTCACCTCGATGCCGGGAATGA
Source organism: Dehalococcoidia bacterium (assembly GCA_030612165.1). Lineage (GTDB taxonomy): Bacteria > Chloroflexota > Dehalococcoidia > GIF9 > AB-539-J10 > UBA6803. The sequence goes on along the minus strand of JAUWOK010000054.1, from coordinate 315 downwards.
CTATCATTGCAGGAAAAGAGCGAGCCAAGGACATCGCCGCCGGCAATCCTTCGACTGTGTCATGGTCGGTGATAGCGACAACATTAAGACTTGCTTCGGCCGCTAAAGAAACAATTTCTTCAGGACTAAATCTGCCATCGGAGGCAGTAGTGTGAATATGCAGATCCGCCCTCATCTCTATTCCACCACTCTGCGAATACGCTCAATGCCCTCCGCCTTCCCTGTTCTTTCGTCCACTTTAACCAATATCGCGTTGAATTCAACCTTCTTCCCCTTTCCTACCGCCAACCGGCGAGGTATCTGGGTAAGAAAACG
>JAUWOK010000021.1 GCA_030612165.1 Dehalococcoidia bacterium | reverse complement strand
CGCGACACGCAAAGACACCCCCACTTGAGGAGCAGCCAGCCCCACCCCCGAAACCGCCCGCATGGTCTCGATCATGTCGTCAATCAGCTTCTGCAAAGAGTTGTCAAAGCTGGTTACTTTACGAGCTTTCTGTCTTAAAACCGGATCGGGAATGGTACAAAGCTTCATCACTGCCATATCAGCTAAAATTATATCTATGTCACTCCCTTGGGGTCAACATCCACAAACCAGCCCTGGTGCAGCTCCAGCCTGGAAATGAATGTCACGGGGTTTTGCCCCCTGAGGATAATCTGCCAGAAAAATTTGTCCCTGACCCTTGAGACAAAAGCAGGAACAGGGCCGATCATTTTTATATCCCCCATGCCACTCCTAGCTATCTCTTCCACAATAAGCTGCCCTATTCTTTCCGCCTCCATGGAGCATTTCTCACTGCTGGCGTGAGCATAAATCAGACGCACGAAGCGGCTGAAGGGTGGATAGTCGCACTGGCGGCGATATTTTATTTCCTGCTCGTAAAAACCGGCGTAGTCGTATTCGGCAGCCGCCCGGATAGCGTAGTTCTCAGGAGTATACGTCTGAATAATTACTCGCCCTTCCTCCATGCCCCGCCCCGCCCGGCCCGCCACCTGGCAGAGAAGCTGAAAGACGCGCTCACCGGCTCGAAAACCAGGAAAATTCAGGCCGGTATCCGCACTAACCACCCCGGCAAGCGTCACCCGGGGAAATTCCAGCCCCTTCGCTATCATCTGTGTGCCCACCAGAATATCAGCCTGGTGTCGGCGAAATCTTTCCAGCAATTTATCGTGAGTATCCCGCCTTGTAACAACATCTCTGTCCCAGCGCAACACTCTCGCCCCGGGAAAAAGCTTTTCCACTTCGTCCACCACCTTTTGCGTGCCGACGCCAAAGAACCTGAATTGTCTGCTCATACATCGCGGGCAGAAATGAGGAACGGGTACGGCGTAACGGCAGCGGTGACAGATTAATTTTCGCTCCACCGAGTGATAGGTAAGCGCCACAGAACAATGCGGGCAGCGGAAGACAAAACTGCACTGCCGGCACTGAATAAAAGTGGCAGAACCCCGACGGTTAAGAAACAGGATACCCTGCTCTCCCTTCTCCAGGACACTCCCGATAGCTTCGATAAGAGAGCGACTAAAAATGCCCCTGACGCCTGCTTTAAGCTCCTCCCGAAAGTCCACTACCTCTACGCGGGGGAGGGAGGAGATGCCGCGTGGCGTAATCCTTTCTTCCATCTCCAGAAGCCGATATTTTCCGGTCCGCGCCCGGTAAAAGCTCTCAACATCGGGCGTAGCGCTGCCCAATATAACGCACGCCCCGCCGAGCTCAGCCAGCTTAAGCGCCACTTCCCTGGCATGGTAGCGCGGCGCTTTGTCCTCCTGTTTGTAAGTCCACTCATGCTCCTCGTCAAGAATAATCAGGCCGACGTTCTCCTGGGGCGCAAACAGCGCACTCCTCGGGCCAATAACCACATCACATTCGCCCTTTTGTATCCGCCACCATTCGTCAAACCTCTCTCCCGCTGTAAGCCCGCTATGTAAAACGGCCACCCTCCCGGGAAAGCGGGACAGAAACCTCTCCACCGTCTGGCGGGTAAGCGATATTTCCGGGATAAGGCAGATGCCTTTCTTGCCCGCAGCAACTGTCTCTGCCAGCGCCCGCAAATAAATCTCGGTCTTGCCGCTACCCGTAATGCCAAAGAGAAGAAAAACCTCCGGGACAGTCATACTTTTCTCTTTTTGTTCAATGACGCGGGAAATAGACTCCCAGGCTATCTGCTGCGACCGGGTGAGCCGTGGCGGCAAAGCGGGAACGGTTTCTATGTCAGCCAGAGGATCACGCCTGACCAGTACTTCTTCTCTGGCAACCAGGCCCTTCCGCTCCAGGGCTTTTATCACACTATCGGAACAAGGCAGCTCCTTTTTGAGATAAGTTGCGGAAACAAGCCCATGCTCCAGCAGAAATTTCAACACCTCTGCCTGCTTGCGCCCCCTGGCTTTCTGTAGTCGCTCCACCTCTTCACAAACCTTTTCCCGCCCAACAGCCAGCTTAATATAAGGAACCTTTTTAGGACCCATCCCTGTTCCCTTCGCTTCCCACCCTTTTTCTATCAGGTGCTGCTGGAGCAGCCAACTTGCGGCCCGCCGAGCCGCCGACTGCCCTATTTTCTTCCCCAGGTTCTCCAGGCTGATTTTTCCCTCTTCCTTAATCAGACAGAAGGCCTTTTTATATTCCTGAGGCAGGAGACCTGCGTCGACACCGGAGTCAGTAACATGAAAATAAACGGTCGCTTTACGCTCAAGACCCGGGGGCAACATCAAGGACAGGGCGGCATAGAGAGAAGAAAAATAATGCTGGCTGATCCATTTCGCCAGATCTATCTGTAAGGAGGAAAGTGGGGGGAAAGAGGTAACAGCGTCGGCAATCTCCCTGGTTGCCTCAGAAATGGGTTGCTTCCCTGTCTCCACAACGATTCCCTGGACAACCCTGGAACCGAAAGGAACCCAGACTACCTGCCCAACCTCAACACCCAGGGATGGCGGAACGCTATAAGAAAAAGTAGCCCGCCCTGCAGGGGAATTGACCGCTACCTCAGCATAATTCGTCAAGAGAGTCTCCCCTCTCCCGATAGCAATTCATCTCAAAATCAAAGAAAGTACCTGAACAAACATACTATAAAGAGAGCTGAACTGCCTATTCTGGCCGCTCCTGAGGAGACGTGGCAGGCATTGCCGCTTCCTGTTCTTGCGCTGGCGCAACCTGCTCGGATACGCCCACCTTGCTCTGGCGCTCTTTAAGCCTGGACTGTTTCACGCTGAGCTTGCGCAGATAATAAAGCTTGGCTCGCCGCACTTTCCCGTGCCTTAATACCTCTACCTTCTGAATCATAAGAGACTGAAAAGGGAAAACTCGCTCTACTCCCACGTTATAACTTACACGCCTCACAGTGAAACTGCCACCGTCTACACCTTTCCTGATCCTGATAACCAGCCCCTGTAATTGCTGCAGTCGCTCCTTGTCTCCCTCTTTGATCTTCAGGCTAACCTTAACCGTATCACCGGGGGAAAGCTCAGGGATTCCCCGGTTAACTTTAGGCTCAACCAGTGACTTTATGTTCATCTTTATTCCTCCTTCTCACCTGAAAGAAATGTTTTCTGTAACAGCTCCGGACGTAATCTGGCCGTGCACAAATTTGCCTGCTGCTCTCGCCAACAGGCAATCTCCGCATGATTTCCCGAAAGCAAAACCGGCGGCACAGACCACTCACGGAATACCTGCGGCCTGGTGTACTGAGGATACTCCAGAAGTCTCCCGTCGCTATGAGACTCCATGTTCAGCGACTCCGCGGAGCCAAGCACACCCGGTATCAGCCTGGCTACAGCGTCCACCACCACCATTGCCGCTATTTCTCCCCCACTGAGCACATAATCTCCTATACTAATCTCATCGGTCGCCAGATATTGACACACCCTTTCGTCAACCCCTTCGTAGCGACCACAAATCAAAATCACATTAGGAAACAGGGCTATCTCTCCAGCGACCCGCTGATTAAAAAGCCTTCCTCTCGGTGTCAGGAAAATAACTGGCACTTCCTCCAGTCCAATTTCCTTCTTTACCGCTTCAGCCGCAGCAAAAACAGGTTCCGGCTTGAGAACCATTCCAGGTCCTCCTCCATAAGAATAATCGTCCACAACGTGATGCTTATCCAGGGCATAATCCCGGATATTATGCACCGCAATATCCAACAGCCCCCGTTGCCTGGCACGACTTATGATGCTCTGGTCAAACGGAGAAAGAAACATCTCAGGGAAGAGAGATAGTATATCAACACGCATCCAATTCCTCAACGACAAGCTGCCAAACCACGCCTATCTTATCATATGCCAGATTACAGAAAAAGTTGTCCCTCACGGCACGCTCCAGGAGCCTTCTTGTCTCCGGCAAAAACCAGGAAAATCAGCTTTTTATGTTTTTCTGGCCGAAATAGGCCCGAAAGTCGTTACAAAAGACCAAAAAACGCTTTCAGGGTATTGACAAAAATCACCCTATAAGAGATATAATGGTTAGGTGGTGAAAAGTGGGGTAAAGGGGAGAGTTCTCCCAGAAAAAGAAGGGACGGGGGTTAACCGCCTCATTTCTGTTTGGAGAAGAGGAATTTAAATGTTTTTCGGCGAATATCTCTACAAGGTAGATGAGAAAGGAAGGGTACCGCTACCGCCCAAATTCAGGCGTGAGTTGGCAGGGGATGTGATTCTGTCCAAGGGGACAGAAAAAAACATCATCGTCTACCCTTTAAACGAATGGAAAAGGCTGTCTGACGACTTGGAAGACAAAGTCCTGACACCGGCTAAATTGAGAAGGCTCAAGCGGGATATTTTCGGTTCCGCTTTTGACGCCTCTTTTGATAAGCAGGGCAGAGTAACCCTGCAGGGAACCTTGCGCAGTTATGCCGAAATTGGCGACGCGGCTGTCGTGGTCGGCGTCAGCAACTGTATAGAGATCTGGGACGAAAAATTATGGGCAGAGGAGAAACTGCTGGCAAGCGAACAGGCTAGTGAAATTATTGAAGGAATAGACACACCGTGACAAACATGACTATGACTTTACCGGTTCATACACCCGTCATGCCTACAGAGGTGCTGGCAGGGTTGCAACTTCGACCAGGCGGTCGCTACGTTGACTGCACCGTGGGGCTGGGAGGGCACGCGGTGTCGATTCTGGAAAGAATTTCGCCCGGGGGTAAATTGCTGGGCATTGATGTTGACGCTGAAGCCCTGAAAGTGGCCCGCGTCAAGCTTGATAATTACGGAGAGGCAGTAACGCTTGCCAATGATTCCTTCGCTAACCTGGAGGACATCTGTCGCAAACATGATTTTTACCCGGTTGACGGTATTCTTTTCGACCTCGGTGTCTCCTCTATGCAGCTGGATACGGCGGAGCGTGGTTTCAGCTTCCAGCGGGAAGCTCCATTGGACATGCGTTTCGGCAAAGAGCAGGAATTAACTGCTGCCGATATTGTCAACACATTTCCGGAGCGGGAAATAGCTCGCATACTCAAAGACTACGGAGAGGAACGACACAGCCAGCGAATAGCAAGGTTCATCGTGCAGAATCGTCCCCTCACCTCCACACTGGCTCTTGCCGGGGTAATAGAACACGCGTTAAATAGCAAACGTTCCAGGATTCATCCCGCTACCAGGACATTTATGGCGCTGCGTATCGCCATTAACAAAGAACTGGAAAACTTGAAGAAAGCGCTGGAACAATCCACGAACCTGCTTGGTTTTCGTGGCAGATTAGTGATTATCAGCTACCATTCACTCGAAGACCGTATATCCAAGCAATTTCTGCAGCGCGAGGCCAGCAGTTGTTTGTGCCCCCCGAGCATAATGGTATGTTGCTGCGGGCATGTCCCGACTTTAAAACTCATCTCCAGAAAAGTAATCAAACCATCCCCACTGGAAGTGGAGATGAATCCCCGCAGCCGCAGTGCCAAGTTGAGAATAGCCGAGCGCTTAAATTAAAAAGATGCACAATTTAGCAAATGGCAAGCCGTAAAAATGACAGGTGACAGCCACTAAATAGGAGGTGAATATGACCAAGAGAATTATAACAGCCATTGACGTGGGTACAACCAAGATAGCCACCATAGTGGCTAACGCAAAGTCTGAAGACAGCATTGAGATTCTGGGGGTGGGGCTCGCTCCTTCTCACGGCCTGCATAAGGGTATTGTGGTCAATATGGAAAATGCGAGGGCTTCGATCGCGGAATCGGTCAGAGAAGCCGAACAGATTAGCGGCACACGAATAGACTCCGCATGTGTGGGAGTTACGGGAAGACATATAAGCAGTGTTAATAACAAAGGCGTGATAACGATCCCACACTCAGACCGCATGGTTCGTGCCAAGGATCTGAAACGCGTGTTGTCCGCCGCTCGCAGCATAACCATTCCCGACGGGAAAAAGATACTGCACGCAATTCCCCGCGGCTACACGCTGGACGGACTAGACAGAGTAAACCAACCTGTTGGCATGCATGGCGCCAGATTAGACGCGGAGACCCATGTTATCGTGGCATCAATAGCTTCGGTGCAAAACCTGGCCAAATGCGTTCGTTCTCTCGGCATCGACATTGATGACATGATCCTGGAACCACTCGCCAGCGGAGAGGCGGTATTAACTCCACAGGAAAGAGAGACAGGAGTTATCATGGCAGATATTGGAGGGGGCACCACAGATATAGCCGTATTCAAAGGCGGAAGCATTTACCACACTGCAATCCTTCCTGTTGCCGGGTATCAGTTAACCAGCGACATTTCTATTGGCTTAGGTCTTCCCTTCAACGTGGCTGAAGCGATGAAGAAGAAATACGGAAACGTAACTCCCGGGCTGGATTTCGAGGCAGCAGAAGTGGAGATGGGAATAGAAAATGGACACAGTGGCTCCTATCGTGACTTGTGCACTATCGTCCGCTCTCGAATAGAGGAACTTCTGGAACTCGTGCTCCTGGAAATGCCCGTCAATGATTATGCTTCACTGGCACCGTGTGGATTGGTACTGACTGGTGGATCATCCAACCTGGCCGGGTTAGACGAACTGGGGCAATCCAAAATAGATATTCCTGTACGCATAGGAAGACCGCTAAATGCAAATATCTATGGAATAACCGACATACTCCATGACGCAGCCTATGCTACCACCGTAGGGCTGATACTCTGGCAGGCAAGAAACAATGGCACGTCTGCCTGGCAAGAAAAGAACAGGGCAGGTATTTTCGGTACTTTCACCAGCTTAATCAAGAGAATATTTCGTTAGAGAAGAATAAAAAGGACACTTTCCACAAAAGGAGGAAGACGATGTCAAAAGCAATTTATACTCAGGCACCAGCGAAAATCAAGGCCATCGGGATAGGGGGAGGAGGCTGTAATGCCATTAACCGCATGTACCGAGAAGGGATTAAAGGCGTTGATTTCATCGCCATGAACACAGATGCTCAAGCTTTGGCTTTAACTGAAGTCCCTACCAAAATCCAGCTGGGAGAAAAATTGACCAGAGGACTGGGAGCTGGAGGTGACCATAAGCTGGGAGCCAAATCAGCCGAAGAAAGCCGCCAGGTAATAGAAGATCTGATTGAAGGTGTGGATATGGTCTTCGTCAGCGCTGGTATGGGTGGTGGCACTGGCACAGGCGGCGTGGCCATAGTAGCCGAAACAGCGAAAAAGTCAGGGGCGCTCACCATAGGAGTCGTCACCAAGCCTTTCGGCTTTGAAGGCAAACATCGCACTCAGATAGCAGAAGAGGGCATCCTCAATCTGGCCGACAAAGTAGATACCCTCATTATCATTCCCAATGACCGCCTTCTGGAACTCTGTGATGCTAAGACCAATATCGATAGTGCTTTCAAAATGGCTGACGACGCCCTCAAACTAGGTGTCCAGTCCATCTCTGAAGTAATCACCGTGCCGGGTTTAATCAACCTGGACTTTGCCGACGTACGGTCCATTATGAAGGATTCCGGCCCTGCCTGGATGTCTATAGGTAAAGGCAGCGGGCAAAATCGCGCCGCCGAGGCGGCTAAAGCCGCTCTGGCAAGCCCGCTTCTTGACGTTTCCATAAGCGGATCAACAGGAGTGCTGTTCAACGTTACGGGCAGTTCTAACCTTACCCTCTTCGAATGCAACGAGGCTGCCAATGTTATTAGCCAGGCAGTTCATCCCGACGCCAACATCATTTTCGGAGTGGTTTTTGATCCGGATATGGAAAATGAGGTGCAGATCACTATAATCGCCACAGGCTTCAGCAATCAGAGCGGAAAAAGCACTCTCAATGAAGCAGAGCTTCTCCGTCTCATACGAGGCGAAAGTACTGTCCTGGATTCTCCATCTTTCCTGCGTCGTTCCGATCACTATTCGTCGCAACGGCAAGCACCTGCCCCCAGGCACCTCGGCGCCACAGTAAAATCCAACGTGACAAATTTCTCTCGTCAGTAAAACTTTCTCAACAAAACCTCATTAAAGGAAAAGGCGGGGTATTTCCCCCGCCTTTTCCTTTGTTCTTTTCTAAATTCTTTGTATAATACTATATATGGTGCTGGCACGGACAAAAAATACAATCTCTTGAAGAAAGATGCAATGTCCTAATTGCGGAAAACTAAAATCCCGGGTGATAGACTCGCGCAGTTTCAGAAATGGGACAAGGCGCAGGAGGCAATGCTCCGTCTGCGGTTCCCGTTTTACTACTTATGAACGGATTCAACAGTACGGCATTTTCGTCATCAAAAAAGACGGGCGACGCGAACAATTCAGCCGAGATAAACTTACCACGGGTATCTGCAAAGCCTGCGAGAAACGCCCTTTACCAACAGGCGCTATCGATAAACTCATAGACAGTATAGAAAACAGCGTCTTCCATCAGGGCAAGCACGAAGTTCTCAGTTCCTATCTCGGAGACCTGGTAATGAAAAACTTGCGTAAGCTGGACCATGTAGCTTACATTCGTTTTGCCAGTGTCTACCGCGAATTTGCCGATATCGGAGTGCTGAAACATGAAATAGATATCCTGGTAGATCCTTCCCCTGCAAAATCAACTAACCAGTTGCCTCTCCTGCCGCTGGGGGAAGAAGAGCCACCAAAAAATCCCGAGTGAGATAAAGGGAAGAGAATGGGCAGTGCGAGAAAAAGCTATTATCAAGCTCTAAAGCAAATAGCCAAAGCCGCTAATTCATCCCTTACTTTAAGAAAAACTTTTAATGCCATCGCTAAAAACATCATCCTGGCAACGCAGGGAGACGGTTGTCGCATTGCTATTCTTAATTCTCAAAAAAAATACCTCATTACTATAGGAGCTCACGGCCTCAGCGACCGTTACCTCAAAAAAGGACCTCTTCACGCTTTCGAAAGATCGCCGGCGGCATTGTCTGAAGAAGTGATCTTTGTTCCTGATGCCAGCAAAGACGACAGAATCCAGCATCCTCTGATAGCCCAAGAACAAAGGATAACTTCCATATTGGGAATACCCATCCTCAAGGAGGAAAAACTCATCGGGGAAATCAGGATCTACACTCTTAAATTCCACCAGTTCTCAGGAAAGGATAGGGAATTTCTCCTGACCATAGCTAACATGAGCGCCACCATCCTGGAACGGGAAGAGCTTCTGCAAACATTCCGGGAGAAAAAAACACTGAAGAAAAAACAACCGGAAGCGACCCCGGGGCAACTCACATATATAACATCATTGAAACCAACTGAATTTGCTCATCCTAGCGAAGAAGAGTTTGCCAGACTCCTGGATTTCTTCCGCATTGAATGGCTTTATGAACCTCAGTCTTTTCCCCTCAAACAAGAAGGCGAACGGGTCATCGAGATGTTCACTCCCGATTTCTACCTACCTGACTTAAATCTTTATATTGAACTCACTACTTTAAAGCAAAACCTGATGACAGAGAAACACCGTAAGCTACGACAATTAAAAAAACTCTATCCTGAAATCAATATCAAGCTCATCAATAAGAACGACTACATCATGTTACTGTCAAAGTATGGTTTCGCTTCACCGGACGAAACCAGCCTGCAGAGCGTCAGCCGGATGCTCTTCAGCCATAGCCAAATCCAGCGAAGGGTAAACTCTCTTGCCAGGCAAATCTCGCGCGACTACGCAGGGCAACAGCTTGTCCTGGTAGGCATTCTAAAAGGAGTTATCTGCTTTATTTCCGACTTGATGCAACACTTATCGTTGCCTGTAACCCTTGAGTTTATGTCTATATCCTATTTCAAAGGAGATGAGGACACAGTCGAAGTCACTAAAGCCCTCGACGACAGTATCGCCGGGAAAAATGTTCTCATGGTCGAGGACATCATTGACACAGGCATGACTCTACATTACGTTCTGGGACAGCTTGCCGCCCAGAAACCGGCTAGCTTGCGTGTTTGCACCCTGCTTGACAAGCGAGTGCGTCGTCTCGCAAACGTCCCTCTGGACTACATAGGTTTTGAAATTCCCGATGAATTCGTTATCGGTTACGGATTAGATCACAAAGGCGAATATCGCAACCTGCCATTTATCGGCGTGCTGAAACACCAGAACACCCTCTGATTGATGACTATCTCCAAGATAACATAAAACAAACACGCCATCTCCAGGACATTTCTCAGGTTACGGTGGGGATGAGGGATTCGTGAAAAGGGATAAGATATGGGGCACAAAAAAGCCCCGAGTAATCTCGTTTTTTTTCCTTGACCTTTCTTCACCTCCCACCTTCTCAGACTTCTGCTTACCTTGTACTGAGTTTTACCTCAACACCTCTTCGGCTTCCGTCCCCCGATGTTTGGTTTCCTTCAGTCAAGCTTTTCTACTTGATCACTCGGGACAATGTTAGAGTAGCATATGTCTTTCTTCTTGTCAAGGGGGTCTTATTAAAAAAACTTGACAAACACCAGCCGCCATCCATAAAATAAGCCCACAATTGAATAGGGGAAAGGCTGAGAACAGGAGTAGTACAATCTGAGGCGGAGTTCAGAGAGTCGGGGAAGGTGTGAGCCGATACTTGCGCGAGATTGGAATGGGCCTGGGAGCTGCGGGCTGAAAGGGCATAGTGCCTGAGTAGGTTTTGCCGGAGGGGCACCGTCATAAGCCCGGGATATTGAGACAGGAAGGGAAGGTATATGCTGTCTCTGTATCTAAATTGAAGATGGCTGAAGTTTTTGCTACCTTGCCGAAACCTCAGTTAAAAAGGGTGGCACCGCGAAGATTAAATCTCTCGCCCCTTGAGGGCGAGAGATTTTTGTTTTAAGCAGGGAGATGAATAACATGTATCACCCGAGTTTGGAAAAAATTCGACAGTTGAAAAAACACGGAAACCTTATACCGATTTATCGGGAAGTCAACGCTGACACAGAAACACCCGTGTCCGCTTATCTCAAAATAGCCCGAGGGGAATACTCTTTCCTCCTGGAGAGTGTCGAGGGAGGGGAACGATTGGCCAGATACAGCTTTATCGGCACCGAACCATCCTCTATACTGAAAACAGAGGTAGCAGAGCAGACAGATCCTCTTTTCCTGATTGAAAAGGAGTTAAACCGTTACCATACTGTACCGGTTGCAGAATTGCCCAGATTTCACGGAGGAATGGTAGGCTATATCAGCTACGAGGTTGCACGCCATTTCGAGGAATTACCCGTACCTGATAGCGACCCCGTGGAGCTTCCTGAATCCGTGTTCATGATGGCTGACACCCTGCTCGCTTTTGACCATCTCACGCATAAAATCAAGATTATCTCACACGTCAGACTGGACAACGACATAGACGCAGCGTACCACGAAGCTACCCAAAAAATCGACATCCTGGCGAATAGATTAAAGCAACCATTGCATATTGAAGAAAAAGAAGAGCTTCCTTCAATAAAATACGAGGTTTCATCAAACTTCTCGCCCGCAGAATTCTATTCTGTAGTAAACAAAGCCAAAGAATATATTTATGCAGGCGATGCTATTCAGATTGTATTATCACAACGTCTGGCAAGACACACACATGCTGCCCCCTTTGCCATATATCGAGCGTTACGCTCCATTAACCCTTCTCCGTATATGTATTATCTTCAGATGAACAACTTCTGTATCGTAGGAGCGTCTCCCGAACTTCTAGTACGGTTAGAAGAAGGAACAATATCCAACCATCCTATCGCTGGCACGAGGCCTCGAGGGAAAGATCCCATTGAAGACTTAGCACTGGAAAAAGAACTCAGGGAAGATGAAAAAGAATGTGCTGAACATATTATGCTCGTTGATCTATCCCGCAATGACGTAGGAAAAGTCAGTCAGATAGGCACGATAGAGATAACCCAACTCATGGATGTGGAACGCTATTCCCATGTGATGCATCTGGTATCTCACGTGCAGGGAAAAGTGCAAGAGGGGCTATCCCAATTCGACGTTTTTCGTGCTTGCTTTCCTGCAGGCACAGTCTCCGGCGCCCCTAAAATCCGGGCGATGGAAATTATTGCTGAACTGGAAAAGGAGAAACGGGGGCCTTACGCCGGAGCGGTAGGTTATTTCGGGCTTTCGGGAAATATGGACACAGCCATCACCATTCGTACCCTATTTCTTAAAGATAATATTGCTTATGTGCAAGCAGGATGCGGGATCGTGGCCGACAGCGTTCCGGAGAGCGAATACCTGGAGTCATTAAACAAGGCACAGGGAATGTTTTCTGCTATAGATCAAGCGGAGAGTGATTAGCATGATTTTGCTGATAGATAACTACGATAGCTTTACATACAATCTTTTTCAATATCTCTCCGAACTGGGAGAGGAGGTAAAAGTATACAGGAACAACAAAATAACTCTGAACGAGATTGAATGCCTCTCACCGAAGCGCATCGTTATTTCGCCTGGTCCTGGCATCCCTGAGCAGGCTGGCAGCTCCAACGAAATCATCCGCCACTTCGGCAACCATATTCCCATTTTAGGGGTCTGTCTTGGTCACCAGTGTATAGGCTACAGCTACGGAGCCAAAGTCGGTTCTGCCGGCGAAATTAAGCATGGCAAAACGTCTCTTATACACCACGATAACAAAGGCTGTTTTGCTGGATTGCCAAACCCCTTTAGCGCCATCCGCTACCATTCCCTGGCAGTAATACGCGACAGCTTGCCTGCCTGCCTGGAAATAAGTGCTTGGACGGCAACTGGCTTAATTATGGGTCTGCGCCACCATCAATTTCCTGTGGAAGGAGTGCAATTTCACCCCGAATCCATTATGACCAAAGAAGGGAAAAATATCCTCAAAAACTGGCTCGCACAGGAGACCAAATCGCCATGATCAGAAAAGCTATCGATCTCCTGGTTTGCAATCGATCACTCTCGCTTGAGCAAGCCTCTCTGGTAATGGAAGAGATTATGGAAGGCAAAGCAACACCAGCCCAATTCGCCTCATTTGTCACTGCGCTGCGCATGAAAGGGGAAACGATAGATGAAATCGCTGGCATGGCAAGCGTTATGCGGGCCAAGGCAATGCCCATTCACGTTTCCTCGCCAGTTATCGATACCTGCGGCACGGGAGGAGATAAAGCCGGCAGTTTTAATATCTCCACAGCAGCCGCCTTCGTCATTGCCGGAGCCGGGCTCAAGGTAGCCAAACACGGCAATAGGGCTATGAGCAGCCGTTGCGGCAGTGCCGATGTGCTGGAACAACTGGGAGTGTGCATTGATCTCACCGCCGAAAACGTAGTCCGCTGCATAGAAAACGTGGGCATTGGCTTTCTTTTCGCCCCTATCTTTCACCCGGCGATGAAGTATGCTGCATCTCCCCGCCGCGAAATCGGCATCCGTAACATATTTAACATACTCGGTCCTCTGACCAATCCGGCAGGGGCATGTTTTCAAGTTATAGGAATCCCTTTTGCGGACAAAGGAGAAACAATTGCTCAGGTTATCAGGCAACTGGGAACAGAGCACTCTCTGGTAGTACATGGCACAGACGGCATGGACGAGGTGTCCATCTGTGCTGAATCGTTAATATGGGAGGTTAAACAAGGCCGGGTTCTGCCGGCATACACCATCTCTCCTGAAGAACTGGGCTTTAAAAGAGCTCACTCAGAGGAAATTAAAGGGGAGACTCCTGAGAAAAACGCCACGCTATTACGACAGTCACTGGGGAAAAAGAAGGGGGAGGCGCAAGACATAGTGATCATGAATGCCGCCGC
>JAUWOK010000001.1 GCA_030612165.1 Dehalococcoidia bacterium | reverse complement strand
ACTTCTTCCTTGAGAAAAGAGGTTTACAACCCGAAGGCTGTCATCCCTCACGCGGTGTCGCTAGGTCAGGCTTTCGCCCATTGCCCAATATTCCTTGCTGCTGCCTCCCGTAGGAGTTGGGGCCGTATCTCAATCCCCATCTGGCTGACCATCCTCTCAGACCAGCTACCCGTCATCGGCTTGGTAGGCCTTTACCCCACCAACTACCTGATAGGCCACAAGCCCATCTGCAAGCGCCGTAAGGCTTTAATAAACAGGCATCACCTATTTATATCATGCGGTATTAGCCTGCCTTTCGACAGGTTATTCCCCTCTTGCAGGTAGGTTACTTACGTGTTACTCAGCCGTCCGCCACTAGAACACAATCCGAAAACCATGATCTCGTACGACTTGCATGCATAAGGCACACCGCAAACGTTCATCCTGAGCCAGGATCAAACTCTCCATCTAATTAATCTTCCTTCCGCTATTTAGTTGTTAAGGTGCTTAGAAAAACACTCACAAGGATACCATCAGAAAACTTTACTGTCAAATTGTCTCTTGTCCCTTAAGTTGGTTACAATTGATAAATGATAATGCTAGAATGAGTAGGTCATTTGCTTACTTTAAGATTAGAGGAAGATCCATGACGATAACGCCTGCGGAACAAAAAAAATATGGCATAGACTCGATCAACTACGGCAAATTAACCTGGCTGTACCTTGAGAGACCTTCTCCCGCCGCAGTTGATTATTTGGGCAAACATTTCAACTTTCATCCTCTCAATCTGGACGACATTTTGAGCAGAACCCAGCGACCTAAAATTGACGAATACGAGGATCATGTGTTTATGGTTCTCCATTTCCCTGTTTTTGATAAAAAGACCCAACTAACAAGACCCAGTGAAGTGGATCTCTTCATCGGGGAAAACTATATTATTACGATCCATTGTTCTGCCAATCTCAAGCCCTTGGGTAAATTTTTTAAAGAATGCCAGGCGGACAAAGAGAGTCGCCAGAAATACATGGGCAGGAGTTCAGGGTTTTGCCTCTATCACATTCTCGACAGACTGGTTAATTATTGTTTCCCCATACTTAACAAGATCACAGACAATATTGATGATATAGAGGAGGTCATGTTCGATAAGCTTTCTCCGGAAACAGTTCACCAAATCTCCTTGATCCGCAGGGATCTTATTTCTTTCCGCAGAGTCATTCGTCCTCAGATTCAGGTGCTTGAAACGCTGGAAATTGAAGACTATTCTTTTTTCAAGGAAGACCAGGATCTTTACTTTGGTGATATTGCCGACCACATCCGTAAAATCTGGGATAGCCTCGAAGATAACAAAGAGGTAATAGAGGTTCTTGCTGAAACCAGCGCCTGGTTAACTTCAAATCGCATGCAAGAAATAATGAGAATATTAACTATTGTCATGGCTATTATTTCTCCGATGACTCTGGTTGCCAGCATTTACGGGATGAATGTTCCTTTACCGGGAGGAGTGTCCCCCGGCAACCTATTGCCTTTTGGTATCTTGTTATTGGTAATGGCTATTTTAGGTGCCACAATTCTCATCAAACTCAAGCACAGACAATGGATTTAGAATGTACCAAGAGATCGGCTGCGCTTGCCAGTAATTTATCAGCGGTGTTACCATCAGTGCTCTAACGACAGGACCCATATAACTATGCTACTTGCCATTGATATCGGAAATACAACTATCACTATTGGCGTATTTGACGGGGCCAGGTTAAATGCGCCATGGCGGTTAACCACTAATCCACACAACCTCCCGGATGAATACGGGATCGCGCTTCTTAACCTTTTCCAGTATCAAAAATTATCGCCGTCACAAATAAACAAAGTAGCATTATGTAGCGTCGTCCCCCTCCTGACATCCACTTTTGACAAAATGTGTCGCAAATATCTTGGCCTTTCCCCGTTGATAGTAGAATCTGGCATCAGGACAGGAGTGCGCATTTGCATAGATAATCCCAGAGAACTCGGGGCAGATCGGGTCGTGAACGCCGTCGCCGTTCACCGCCTTTATCAGGAAGCAGCAATCGTTATTGATTTCGGCACAGCCACCACCTTTGACGTCATCTCCAAAACGGGAGATTATATTGGCGGTGTTATCTCTCCTGGCATCGGGATTGCCTGCGAGGCGCTATCTTCTCAAACCGCCATGCTGCCCCATATAAAATTAATCCAGCCCGAGAAAATCATCGGAAAATCCACAATCGCTGCTATGCAGTCAGGCATGATCTTCGGATATCTTGGCCTTGTCGAAGGTATTATCAATCGCATCCATGAAGAATTGGGCTATACGACTCGGGTCATCGCTACCGGTGGTTGTGTGCATATTCTGGCCGATAAAACTCCATTGATAACTGACATAAATCCAGATTTATCGTTAATCGGGCTACGCTATATTTACGAAATGAACCACACGGTCAGCAAAAGGGAGGAAAGTTAATGCCCGAAGGAAAAACTATAGTGCTAGGAGTGACAGGCGGAATAGCTGCTTACAAAGCAGTAGAGCTTGCCAGTAAATTAACGCAAGAGGGAATGAAAATCAATACCATCATGACCAATGCCGCCGCTAAGTTAGTCTCCCCCCTTACCTTTCAAGCTATCACGGGAAGACCAGTATTCACCGAAATATTTGATTCAACCGCTTCATCCCAGATCAATCATATATCTCTGGCCAGCACCGCCGATATAATCATCGTCGCTCCTGCCACAGCCAATACTATCGCCAAAATAGCGGGAGGATTTGGCGATAATTTATTATGCTGTACGATATTGGCAAGCAAGGCACCGGTGATTATCGCCCCCGCCATGAACACCAACATGTACAATAATCCGGCTACTCAGGATAATCTCGCCAAGCTTAAAGACCGGCACTTTGCCATCATCAAACCAGCGTCGGGAAGACTGGCATCAGGCATAAAAGGGACAGGACGGCTTGCTGAGATTGAGAACATCCTGGATGCCATTCACCAGATACTGGGCAAAAATGGCGACCTGGCAGGAAAACAAATCATGATTACAGCAGGAGGCACTCAAGAATTTATTGATCCCGTACGTTATATCACCAATCGTTCCTCAGGCAAGACAGGCTATTCTCTGGCCGTCGCCGCTCGTGATAGAGGAGCCAAGGTAACACTCATTTCCGCTCCCTGTGCTCTCAGGGAACCCGCTGGCATAGATATTCTCCAGGTGCGTACCGCTGAAGAAATGTACCACGCTACAAAAGATAACATTACCCAGGCCGATGCCCTGATCATGACAGCAGCCGTCTCTGATTATCGGCCTCAAACCATATCTGCAAAAAAGATCAAAAAGAAATCTTCCTTTATAACGCTGGAAATGGAACCCACGCAAGATATATTGAACAGCATCAAGGGGGATTTTCTGCGGGTAGGCTTTGCCGCAGAAAGCGACCACGTGATAGAGAACGCTACACTGAAACTCAAGCAAAAAAAGCTTGATTTTATAGTGGCCAACGACATCACCTCCAGCGATGGCGGATTTGAATCGGATGACAATAAAGTAACGATAATTGATTGCAGTGGCGAAAGAACCAGTTTGCCCCTTATGCCCAAGCGAGAAGTAGCCGAGCATATTCTGGATAAAGTAGCATCTCTATTGGCACAAAGAGAGCAATTAAAAAAGAGGGAAAGTGAATAACCTGCCACAGGAGATACCTGGAATTTATGAGCCAGATAAAATCGAGCGGAAATGGTATGATTTTTGGCTCAAACAATCTTATTTCACCCCCAAGATAGATTTCAACAAGAAACCTTTTGTAATCATCATGCCTCCACCCAACGTCACAGGCGAACTCCACCTGGGACATTCTTTGACAATCACTTTAGAAGACATCATGGCCAGGTGGCACCGAATGAAGGGAGAGCCGACATTATGGGTTCCAGGAACGGATCACGCCGGTATCGCTACCCAAATAGTGATAGAAAGGCAGTTAGCTAAACAAAAACAAACTAAAGAGGATATCGGCAGAGAAAAATTCGTCGAACTGGCTTGGGAGTGGGTACACAAAAGTCGCAAAATAATCAATTATCAGCACCAAAGATTGGGCGTTTCCTGCGACTGGAGCCGGGAACATTTTACACTGGACGAGGGGCCCAGCAAGGCCGTTCGCACCGCTTTCGTCAACCTGTATCGCAAAGGCCTAATTTACAAAGGGGAAAGAATGGTAAACTGGTGCCCACACTGCCAAACGGCACTCTCCGACCTTGAAGTCGAGCATAAAGACACGGCGGGGCATCTTTACCACATCCGCTATTTCCTGGAAGAGAACGATGTTTTTATTACCGTGGCCACTACTCGCCCGGAAACATTATTGGGAGACGTTGCCGTAGCAGTTAACCCAAAAGATAGCCGTTACAAACATTTTATAGGCAAAAACGTCGTCTTGCCTATCATCAAGAAGAAAATACCAGTAATCGCTGACAACGCCGTCGACGTTTCTTTTGGCACCGGCGCATTGAAAATTACCCCGGCACATGCTCCAACGGACTTTGAAATCGCCCACCGCCATCACTTACCCTCGGTAAATATCCTGGACACTGCTGGCACCATGAATGAAAATGCCAGCCCCTTCCAAGGGCAGGAAAGGTTTGTCTGCAGAGACAATGTGATAGCAGAACTTAAAAACCTGGATCTTCTGCACAAAATTGAGCCTTGTCTCCATTCAGTAGGATACTGCAGTCGCTGTCAAACGGCAATTGAACCTAAAATAAGCCTGCAGTGGTTTATCAAAACACAACCACTGGCTGTAAAAGCTGTAAAAGCTGTAAAAGAAAAGCGAGTGACTATACTCCCCAAACGCTTTACCAAAACTTATTTCGACTGGATGGAAAATATCAAGGATTGGTGTATCAGCCGCCAGATATGGTGGGGACACCGCATCCCGGTCTGGTATTGCCAAAAATGCGACAACCTGACCGTATCAGTAGACGAACCTTCCGAATGCACATACTGTAACTCAAAGGAAATCTTCCAGGATACTGATGTCCTCGACACATGGTTCAGTTCAGCTCTATGGCCGCATTCCACGCTGGGATGGCCAGCAGATACCGCGGATCTGCGCTATTTTTATCCCACTTCAGTAATGGAAACTGGTTACGACATCCTTTTTTTCTGGGTAGCCAGGATGATCATGCTGGGATTGGAAAACACCGGAGATATCCCTTTCCGCACCGTTTACCTCAACGGATTAATTCGGGACGAGAAAGGCGAAAAAATGAGCAAACTCAAGGGAAACGTCATCAATCCACTTAAAGCTATAGATGAATACGGAACCGATGCCCTGCGCTTTGCTATAACCACTGGCTCTTCTCCAGGAAACGATATAAACCTGGGGGAACAAAAACTGGAGGCTGGTCGCAACTTCACCAATAAAATATGGAACGCTTCCAGATTTATCTTCAGAAATATTCAGTCTGCTACAGAGAATGGCGATTATGGCCAGCCAGACTTGATATCGCCATCTGCGGGATTGAACGATTCGCTCGGTCTCCAAGCGGAACGGCTAGAAGACCGCTGGATCATCAGTCAACTCAATCGCCTTGTTCACGACGTTAACAGAGCGCTGGGGAATTCTCAGTTCGGCGAAGCCGAACAGCAGATACACGATTTCTTCTGGTCAACTTTTTGCGATTGGTACATCGAATTTGCCAAGATTCGGCTGCGTAATCATTCAAAACCGTCACCGTTACCTTTCCTTATAAATGTCCTGGAAAAAACACTTCGCCTCCTGCACCCTTTCATGCCTTTTATCACTGAAGAAATATGGCAAACATTGAAACAAATCTCGCAAAGCAAAAACCTGCCAGATTCCATCATGATCGCCTCATATCCTGACACCGACGTTCTACATACCGACAAAGAAGCAGAAAGGGTGCTGGCAACGACCACGGAGATAATCCGCTCCATACGTAACGTTCGAGCCCAGTACAAAATGAAGCCGACGCAGAAGATTGAGTGTACCCTCTACACCGACGAAAAATTCCTACCTCTATTATCTTCCCAGATACCATTCATAGAAATCCTGGCGCGTACCCAGCTTTTAAATATTAAACCTCGGAGCGAAAGAAAAGCCGAGGACGAAGGGGCGCTAAAACTGGTACTGACAGAGACCGAAGTGCTTCTCCACTGGACAAGCATCGAAAACCAGGCAGAAGAGAGGCAGCGACTGTGTCGGGAAAGAGAAATTGTACAGACAAGAGCAATTCAGATTGAGAAAAGGTTGGGAGATACCTCTTTTCTTTCCAATGCCCCACCAGACGTAGTAGAAAGAGAAAGAACAAGACTTCAGATACTTGAAGACAAAAGAGACAGACTGGAAAAAGAAATAGCTCTTCTCAACTAAAGTTCTCTATGACCAGTGGCAGGAAAAGATGAGTACATCTTTGCCAGAGCTTTCTCCGTGTCGCTGGCGACCCGAGACCGCTCACTCCTGTTTACGCGACGCTTGAATAACCAATAAGTAAATTCCTTAAGTTCAGTTAAACTTATCGTCCTGCGCTGTAAATATTGCTTTTCTTGCCGGAAATGCTGCAGCAGTTCTTGCTGTGTTTCGCCATATAGATTGCAATAAGCTTCCTCAAGCACCCCCTTATCGTTGTTCAAGCCCACTCCTCTCCTCAATTTCCGCATTTCCTCAACCTCTGCTAAAACTAAAAATTCCTCTACGAGGACACCGTAAAAATAATTCAAGCATGCCTTGTACTTCACTGCACCAATTAAGCTTCTAAACTCATTCTTATCCGGATAAACCACAGGCCAGGTATGGAAAAGAAATTCGATTCTCTCGTCTTCCTGGACAAACTCTTTGATTTCCTCCATCAACCGCTCCGCCAGCAGTAACCAATCAAAAGCTTCCCCTCCAATAAAATAACAATAATACCGTCCAGCATAGTTCTCTTCTATGCTGGACCATTGCCTGATAGCCTCCAGCAATGCTAAACGCCAGTGTTCGCCGCGGGCAACAGCTTCTTTAAAATGCTTTATTGCATTGATGTCTCCTGCAGCCATACCAGAAACACACTGTTTTTCCATAAATCCTGATCTCTTTCCCATATACAGGAACCCCCCGCAAAAGAGAGTTCGCGAGAGGCTACTTTCCCAATCAGCCATCTATGATTCGCCAGCCTCGCTTGCTAGCCAGGCGGAACAGCTCTTTATCTGGATAAGCAGCCACAGGATTCCCCACCATTTCCATCACAGGAACATCGGAAATGTTATCGGCGTAAGCAAAGCTTGATAAAAGATCCACTTTCATCTCTCTTTGTTCCAGAAATTCTTTGAGCAATCTGGCCTTGCCTTTGCCAAAGCAGAAAGGCGGCACAATTCTCCCTGTATATTTACCGTTCATCGTCTCCAACCGGGTGCCAAGCACATAAGCTATGCCCAATTCCTGTCCCATGATTTCCAGCAACTCCTGAAAAACTGCGGAGACAAGCACCACTATATGTCCATTCTCTTTGTGCCATCGCATGATATCAAAAATATCATGGCGCAACGCTCCTAAAATATAGCTATCAACCACCCAGCGTGAACTTTTTTCAAGCTCCTCTCTGGCTTCTCCTTTAAAAACACTATCCATCTTGGTCATTAACCACACTATATATTTTTCTTTATCAAGCAAAGGGCTTTTTGCCAGCGGCCACAAAGCCAAATACAACATCAAAGATAACAACATCAAAGGAACTCTTCTCTTTTTATACTTGAAATAGTAGCGACGAAAGCCCTTCCAAGCATAACCGCTGATCAGAGTACCATCAAGATCAAAAATAGCAACAGTATTCACGATTTACTTCACGCTGAAGCAATACTTCCTTAGCAGAAATAAACTCATCCCACAGGAATATTTTTATTTCCCACAACAGTGTTTATATTTCTTACCCGAACCACAGGGGCAAGGATCATTACGGCCAGTTTTCCTGCTCACAACCGCCGCTTCCTTTCTCTGGAGTGGCTCTTTACGAATATTGGCATGATAGATGTTATACACAACGTCATGCTGAATTCCCGCCAGAAGAGCATCAAACATATTCCCGCCCTCTCTCTTATAAACATTCAAAGGATCCTGCTGCCCCACCGCACGCAACCCAATGCCCTGCCGCACCTGCTCCATGGCGGTAAGATGTTCCATCCACAATCGGTCGATAACCCGCAACATGACCAGTCGCTCCACAAAACGCATGCTCTCAGCCCCTATCTCTTTCTCTCGCTGATTGTATATTTCAATGGCCATATTATTCAGCTTTTCTACAAGCCGGTCACCAGCAAGCTCGGAAAACCCATCGTTCTCAATCCGAGCTGATGAAGGAAGAATATGAGAAACGTCCTCAAGCAATCCGGAAAAATCTCTTTCCCCCGTTTCATGATCAATATGCGTGTTCACCAAACTACAGATCTCGTCATGCAACATAGAAAATATGTTTGCTTTGAGATCAATCCCGTCCAGAATTTTCCTTCTTTCTGCATAAATTATTTCCCGATGTTTATTAACTACATCATCGTAATCCACGAGATGCTTGCGAATATCAAAATGATAACCCTCCGTTCGTGTCTGAGCGTTAACTATGGCCCTGGATACCATAGAATGTTCGAGAGGAGTATTTTCATCCATTCCTGCCCGCTGCATCAGGCCCTTAACACGATCTCCTCCAAAACGACGCACAATCTCGTCCTCAAGAGAAACATAAAAGCGAGATCCTCCCGGATCTCCTTGCCTCCCTGCACGACCTCGCAACTGATTATCTATACGTCTGGCTTCGTAATGCTCGGTACCGATAATCTGCAATCCTCCCAATTCAACAACCCTGTCGTGCTCTTCCTGCCACTCTTTTTGCTCCCTCCCTTCAAGATTTCCCCCAAGCACAATATCTACCCCCCTCCCTGCCATGCTGGTAGCTACAGTCACCGCCCCCAACCGCCCCGTCTGGGCAACAATCAACGCTTCTTTTTCATGGTGCTTAGCATTCAGCACTTGATGCTGAATGCCTCTTCTTTTCAAAGCATCGCTCAAACTCTCCGATTTCTCTATGGAAGTAGTGCCTATCAATACAGGCTTATCCTGCTCGTGCAAACGCTCCACCTCATTGACCACAGCGGCAAACTTGACTTTTTCGTCGCTATATATCATATCGGTAAGATCATCTCGAACCATGTCTTTATTAGTAGGAATAACTACCACTTCCAGCTTATAAATCTTATGAAATTCCTCGGCTTCTGTGGCAGCAGTGCCAGTCATGCCTGACAATTTGTGATAAAGACGAAAGTAATTCTGAAAAGTGATATTAGCCAGAGTAACGCTCTCCCGTTGAATTTTTACCCCTTCTTTAGCTTCAATTGCCTGATGCAAACCTTCAGAATATCTGCGGCCAAACATCAGCCGGCCAGTAAACTCGTCCACGATAATAACCTGCCCATCTTTGACCATGTAATCACGATCTTTCTTAAACAAAACACGCGCCTTAAGCGCACTGTCCAGATACTGAGTCATAAGATAATTGACAGGGTCATAAAGATTGGACGACTTGAGCCTTCCCCCTTTTTTGAGTTCGTTCTCAACTCTGGAAATACCAGCATCAGTAAGGCTAACAGAACGCGTTCTCTGGTCAATGGTATAGTCCTCGTCACTTTGTAAGCGAGCAGCCAGACGGGCAAAAACGTAATACTTCTGGGTCGCCTCCTCGGCAGACCCGCTGATGATTAAGGGGGTACGTGCTTCGTCAATAAGAATGCTGTCTACTTCGTCGACAATGGCATAGTTTAAAGAACGCTGGACGCACTGAGACAAATCTAGAACCATATTATCCCTGAGATAATCAAAGGCAAACTCATTGTTTGTCCCATAAGTAATATCAGCCTCATAAGCCTGCCTGCGGGTAACAGGGCGCAAAAACTTCCATTTCTCCTCCCCCGAATCGTAATCAGGATCATAAACGTAGGAAGGAGACAGCTGGCTCACGTTTTGCTGAGCATTAATGCAGGCCACGTTTACGCCCAGGGCGTGATATATGGGCCCCATCCAATAACAATCCCTCTTGGCCAGATAATCGTTAACGGTAACCAGGTGGCACCCCTGCCCTGAAAGCGCATTGAGATAAAGCGGCAAGGTGGCTACCAGTGTTTTCCCTTCACCAGTTTTCATTTCAGCTATCTTGCCCTGGTGGAGAACGATACCGCCTATTAACTGCACATCAAAATGCCTCTGCCCGATAGTACGCCTGGCAGCTTCCCTGACTGCGGCATAAGCCTCAGGCAGAAACTCTTCCATGTTTTCCCCGTCACGCAAACGGGCTTTGAAATCATCCGACCTGGCTCTGAGTTCAGGACCAGTCAATTTCTCAAACTCAGATTCGAGGACATTTACCTGCGCCACAATAGGCGCAAGCCGCTTCAGTTCCTTGTCGTTGGAATCAAATAAACCACTGAGCCAATTAAACATTACGTTTGATTACTCAAACATCGCCCCCACGGACAATCCTGTGTGAATGCGATGAATTGCTTCGCCTAAAAGGGAAGCTACGGAGAGAACGACAATTTTATCCAGTTCCTTTTTTCCTCTTACCGGAACAGTATCGGTGACCACCACCTCTTCCACAGGAGAAGCAGCTATCCGCTGGATGGCCGGACCAGAAAATATAGGGTGGGTGCAACAAGCATAAACCTTTCCAGCTCCTTCCTTTGTAATCGCCTCCACCACGCTACATAGTGAGCTTGCGGTATCTATTTCGTCATCAACGATCAGCGCTTTCTTTCCTTTTACTTCACCTATAATATTGAGCGTCTGCGAAATACCAGCATTGCCCAGTCGTCTCTTTTCAACAATTGTCAACGGCAAATTCAACTTAGCAGCGAAATCTCTGGCCCGTTTGGAGATGCCAATATCGGTAGCTACTACTACCATGTCATCAGCCCCTTTTTCCTTAAAATATTGCACAAGCAAAGAAACAGCGGTCAATTCGTCAACAGGTATGGTAAAAAAACCCTGAATCTGGGGAGCATGGAGGTCCATAGTGAGTACCCTGTCAGCTCCGGCCACCGTGAGCATATCTGCTACCAGCCGGGCCGTGATGGGCACGCGAGGCTGATCCTTTTTGTCCGTACGGCCATAACCATAGTAAGGAATAACCGCAGTAATTCTTTCCGCTGAGGCCCTCTTAAGAGCATCTATCATGATGAGTAACTCAATTAAACTTTTGTTTACGGGAGAACAAATAGGCTGAACAACAAAAACATCACGCCGCCTGACATTCTCCAGGATACGGACGAAAATATTTTCGTTACTGAATTCAAAGACTTCGGCTCCACCCAGTGGCATCTTCAAATAATCGCAAATTCCCTGGGCAAGGGCGGGATGGGCATTGCCCGTAAAAACCTTCAACTCTTCCACTCTGTCTATCCCTCCTTCTTCGACTGAGACACAGCCTCAATAAAAAGCCAAGGATCCCTACTAATCAACCACAGAAAACAAACAGGAACATAAAACAGCAACCACCAACAGACTCGTTGTTAACTACTCCCAGGGGAGAGGAAACCGCTGGCAAAGTACACGCACTTCCTGCCCAACCGCCCGATTAATTCCCTCATTCCCGAGGTTACTGATCACCTTGAAGATGAGCGCTGCTACTTGTTTCATTTCATTAACACCCAAACCCCTGGAAGTTGCAGCCGGTGTACCCAGCCTGATTCCACTGGTGACTCGGGGAGGCTTAACATCAAAAGGAATGTTATTTCTATTGACCAGAATGCTTGATGCCTCCAATGCCTCCTCAGCCTCTCTGCCACTCACCCCTATGGGAGTGAGATCAACAAGAACAAGATGGTTTTCCGTACCACCGGAAACGATACGCAATCCGAAATTCTTAAGTTCTGAGGCAAGAATAGCAGCATTCTCTACAACCGCTTTCTGGTAATTAACAAACTCAGGCTGCATAGCTTCGAAGAAACACACTGCCTTGGCGGCAATGGCATGCATCAGTGGCCCTCCCTGCAACCCAGGGAAAACGGCTGAATCTATAGCTTTGCTCAAATCTTTCTGACACAAAATAAAACCGCCACGAGGACCCCGCAAAGTCTTCTGGGTGGTGGAGGTGACCACATGGGCATAAGGCACAGGAGAGGGATGAACTCCAGCCGCCACCATTCCTGCTATGTGAGCTATATCAACCATTAATTTAGCTCCTGCTTTATCAGCTATATATCGAAAACGTTCAAAATCAATAAGACGCGGATAGGCAGTGGCACCTGTCACAATCAGCTTCGGCCTGCACTCCAGCGCCAGCTTTTCCACCTCGTCGTAATCTATCATCTCGCTCTGGCGATCAACGCCATAGGAAACGAAGTTATACCACTTGCCCGAAAAATTAACCGGAGAACCATGAGTAAGATGTCCTCCATGGCTCAGGCTCATCCCCATGATGGTATCCCCATGATTCACCAGCGCCACGTAAGCAGCCATATTGGCCTGACTGCCACTATGCGGCTGGACGTTAGCGTGATCCGCTCCAAATAGCTGCTTTGCCCTTTCTATAGCCAGGTTTTCTGCAGCATCCACATTCACACATCCTCCATAGTACCTGCGGTACGGATATCCCTCCGCATACTTATCAGTCATAATAGAACCTTGAACCCGCAATACCGCACCGTCGGAATGATTCTCAGAGGCAATCAGGTTAATGCTCTGCCTTTGTCTCTCTGCTTCTACCTCCAGTATCCGGGCTATCTCAGGATCATGCTGTTTAATAACTGCGTCCATTCACCTCTCCATCTTCATAATGCGTCGCGGATTATGATAGCACCAGCTACTATCACAGTCAATTGATACACGAAAATACAAAAACTTGAATATTTTCCCAGACACGGTTACACTATCCTCAAATAAAGCTTCCTGGTGACTTTAGCGGAGTGGAACCACCCGTTCTCATCCCGAATACGGAAGTGAAACGCTCCAGCGCAGACAATACTTGAGGGGCAGCCCTCTGGGAAGATATGTCGTTGCCAGGGGGTTTTTATTTTTTATCAAATCTCAACTTCTCAAGTATGTATCTCCATCTGCCGCTTGCCTCTCATCATCACGAATTTGATGTCACCAAACAAACGACAGGACGGCAACTGAGACAGGAAAACCTGATAAAATGCTAGGGACATGGCAGGGACAGAAAGAGAAATCGCACAACTGATAAAAGAATATTGCTGCCAAACAGAGCATGGCTTAACTATAGGCACGGTTGAATCAGCCACCGGAGGAGAAATAGCGAAAAGGCTAACGGAAGTGCCAGGCAGCTCTGACTATTATAAAGGATCCGTCATAGCTTACAGCAATGAAATAAAAACAAACCTTACCGGAGTAAAAAAGGAAACCTTGAGAAACTTCGGGGCCGTCAGCCATGAAACAGTCATAGAAATGGCACAAGGAGGCAGAAAACTGCTGGGAGTTGATATATGCGTCGCGGACACAGGCTTAGCCGGTCCCGCAGGAGACGCAGCAGGAAAACCAGTGGGGACATTCTATCTGGGATTAGCCGGTAGAGAAGGGGCTACAAGCAGACGATATGTTTTCCGAGGTAACAGAGAAACAAACAGAAAAGACGCAACTGAAGCGACGCTGCAAATGCTAAAACGGCATCTGCAACAACTGCTGAAGCAGTGCGAAAAAGATGCGGAAAACAAAAAAATAAGCTAGAATGGCTGTTCTGGATTTTATTAGGATGCACGAATTAGCAATAACAGAAAACATCGTGGCGATCAGCCTAAACAAAGCCAAAGAGGCACAGGCTAAAAAAATTAGCAGCGTTAATTTAATTATCGGCGAATTATCGGGTTTTGCTCCTGAGTGTATTCAGCTTTATTTTGATGCTTTGAGCCGTAATACTATCGCGCAGGGAGCAACGCTTAATTTTGAATCAGCGCCAGTCCGGCTACGCTGCAGAAATTGTACCGCTGTTTTCCGGCCACAAGCTGATGAATGGACCTGCCCCGAATGTCATAGTCCGGGGGCAGAGATAATCGAAGGACGAGAACTATACATAAAGAGCCTGGAGGTAGAGTAAGAAATGAGAGAAATAAAGGTTGTGCAGAATATTCTGGAAATTAATCAGGCTGCCGCTGACCAAAACCGGCAGCGTTTAGATGGCAACGGAGTTCTGACTATTAATGTCATGTCGTCCCCGGGAGCTGGAAAAACAAGCTTCCTCCTGCAAACAATAAGTGGATTGAAGGATAAAGCAAAAATAGGGGTCGTCGAAGGTGATGTTTCCTCTACCGTGGATGCAGAAAAGGTAGCTGATACCGCGGCAGCGGTTGTCCAGATAAACACCAGGAAAATGCCAGAAAGCTGCAGCTTGATTGCGGA
Organism: Dehalococcoidia bacterium; assembly: GCA_030612165.1. GTDB lineage: Bacteria > Chloroflexota > Dehalococcoidia > GIF9 > AB-539-J10 > UBA6803. Next base: position 17,361 of record JAUWOK010000001.1, on the reverse strand, counting down.
CATGGTAACTCTTGCTCTCAAAGATATGCCGCTGGAGGAATTGGACCTTCTCCTTATCGAGAATGTCGGCAATCTTATCTGTCCTTCCGAGTTCGCTCTGGGAGAGCACAAGAGATTAGTGATTTCCAGCCTGCCCGAGGGCGATGACAAACCCATTAAGTATCCCCTGATTTTCACTGACGCCGATATCGTCATAATAAACAAGCTGGATCTCCAACCGTATGTCAATTTTGATATTGCCGCTTTTCGCCGTACCGTGACAGAATTGAATCCCCGAGCCAGATTCTTTGAAATCTCCTGCTCCACGGGAGAGGGAATAGAAAACTGGTGCTCTTGGCTATTGGGCGAAATAGATAGTTATAAGCAGAGATTAAAAGCAAGCTAAAGGAGGGCAAGTGACCGAAAAAGTACTTTCCAAGCAGAACTTGAATATATTCATCAATACCCTGCTCAGTAGAGGGGAGGAAATAGTGGGGGTAAAAAAGAAAGAAGGCAAATATGCTTTCGGCAAAATCGCCGACGCCGAGGAAGTATGCCTTGACTACGACATTACCCTGCTTCCCCCGAGTATGTATTTGCTCCCTCAAAGAGAAGCACTGTTGAAATTCAACATCGCAGAACGACCTGTTGCCTTCCCTGTCATAGAGGCCAATCCATTCATTCTTTTCGGGGTACATCCATATGACATTAAGGCTATCGAACTTCTGGACACAGCATTTTCCACCGATAATCTCGATACTAATTACCTGAACAGAAGAGAAGCCGCCACCATCGTAGGCGTTGATTGCCTCAATCCTAACCCCAATGCTTTTTGTCCTAGCATGGACACAGCCTTCACCGACAAAGGATATGACCTGCTACTGACTGATATCGGGGACAGTTATGTTATCGCTATCGGAAGCGAGAAGGGACAGGAATTATTGAAGGGCTGTCCTGACACGCAGGAAGCTACACAAGTGGAGCTAAAGCGGAAAGAAGAGGAACGCCAAAAGGCGCTCGGGAAATACAAGGTAGCTCTGGATACACCTCTCGAAAAGTTGCCTCAGCTTTTGGACAAATCATGGAACAGTCCACTATGGGACGAGAGAAGCGAATCTTGTCTCAGTTGCGGCTCCTGCGTAATGGTATGTCCTACCTGTTTCTGTTTCGATGTGCAGGACGATATAGAACTCAATCTTGTAGAAGGGGAACGTTATCGCCAAAAGGATGCATGCATGCTGGTTGACTTCGCCGCAGTAGCTGGTGAAGGTAATTTTAGAAAGGATAAAGTAAGTCGTTATCGCCACCGCATGTATCGCAAAGGGAAATATATCATGGAAAGATTTGGCAGGCCGGGATGTGTTGGCTGCGGAAGGTGTGCTTCCGCCTGCCTAGCCGAAATTGCCAGCCCTGCAGAAACTTTCAATCTAATGAAGGGAGAGTCAAAATGACAAAACACCCATCTGAAGAAAAATCTCTCTACCTGCCTCGCGTAGCTGAGATAACCAGTGTCGAAACTATCGCACAGAAGGAAAAGCTTTTTGAATTCAATTTTCAGGACGGCAAGGAACTCGGGCATAAACCGGGGCAATTCGTAGAAATCTCCATCTTCGGCATAGGGGAAATGCCTATTTCCATCTCGTCATCGCCGACCAAAAAAGGAGCCTTTGAGCTAGCAGTACGTGCCGTTGGCGACGTGACCAATGCTTTGCACAGGCTCAGCAAAGGAGCCACTGTGGGCATACGTGGCCCTTTCGGTAATGGCTTCCCTGTAGACGAATTTACAGGGAAGGACGTCCTGGTCATAGCAGGAGGTATAGGGCTATTTCCTCTGCGTTCCCTCATTAATTACGTCGTAGATAACAGAAAAAACTTCGGCAGGTTAATAATCCTCTCCGGCAGCAAAACGGCAAACGAAAGAATGCTGGTCAACGAACTGGAGAGGTGGCAGGTAATGGAAGGTGTTGAATTACTGGAAACTGTAGATATAGGAAATGAGAAATGGGGAGGAACTATCGGTCCCGTCACTACTCTTTTTTCCCAAATAGATATCATTCCCCAAAACACTTTTGCTGTTACCGTCGGCCCTCCTGTAATGTACAAATTCGTGATAGGCGAATGTCAGAAAAAAGGCATCCCCGACGAGCGAATATTAATGTCACTGGAACGGAGAATGAAATGCGGCGTCGGTAAATGTGGCCATTGCCAGATTAACGGCGTTTATGTATGCCAGGAAGGTCCAGTTTTCAGCTACGCCAGAATAAAGAAAGACAAACTGACGGAGGCGATTTAGATGAAACCAAAGGTAGGTTTTTTCGACTTTACCAGTTGTGAAGGTTGCCAGCTAGAAGTTCTCAATTTTGAAGGTGAACTGGTAGAACTCTTGAAACTGGTAGATATTGTCAACTTCAGAGAAGCTATGACTGAAAAAAGCGATAATTACGACATAGCTTTCATAGAGGGAGCAATCACCACGGAGGCGGGGATAAATAGACTCAAAAAAATCAGGGAACGGGCTGCAGTTTTGATAGCTATGGGAACATGCGCGTGTCTGGGCGGCATCAATTGTCTGAAAAACTTTCGGACCATGGAAGAAAACCTCAAGATCGTTTATGGCGATGCTGCCCACTATTACAACACGATTCCCGCTCGGCCAGTGGATGCTGTCGTCGCTGTAGATTATTATCTCCCCGGATGTCCCATGGACAAAGACGAATTCATCGCCCTGGTTAAGGCCTTGTTGCTGAACAAAAAAGCACGCTTGCCCAATTACCCTGTCTGCGTGGAATGCAAGCTGGCTGGAAATGTCTGCGTCTTCGAAAAAGGGGAGACCTGCCTGGGACCGGTGACACGAGCAGGATGTAAAGCTATCTGCGTTACCAACGGTCGCCATTGCTGGGGCTGCCGCGGGCTGGTAGATGACCCCAATATCGATTCCGAGAAAGAGATCTTGCAAAAGCATGGATTAACCACCGCAGACATACTGGAAAGATTCAGGCATTTCAACGGGTATCTGGAGGTATCGAAATGAAAGAGTTAAATATAAATGTTCATCACATCACCAGAGTCGAAGGGCATGGCAATATCACAGTCAATGCCCGAAACGGCAAGCTGGAGGAAATAACCTGGTCCATCCCTGAATCACCACGTTTCTTTGAGGCCATGTTCAGAGGCAGAAGTTACGAGGATGTCACCTGGATGACACCCAGAATCTGCGGCATCTGTTCCATTGCCCACTCCACCGCGTCAATCCAGGCAACGGAAGCCGCTTTCGGCGTGGAAATAAGCGAACAAACATTACTTTTACGCAAGCTCCTGTTTCATGCGGAGACTCTACAAAGCCATGTGTTGCATTTTTATTTTCTGGCAGCTCCGGATTTTCTGGGGGTAGGCAGTGTTTTTCCTCTGGTTGACACTCATACGGAAGTAGTTCTCAGGGCATTGCGCTTGAAAAAACTGGCAAATGACCTGGCTGATTTGATCGGTGGCAGAAAAACCCATCCCCTAACCTGCGTGGTAGGGGGTTTCGCAAAACTGCCTGAAGTTAGTGAGCTAAAAGCCATGCGGCAAAAGCTCGTCCAGGCAATGGATGATATGCAAGAAACGGTAAAGCTATTTAAAGGGCTCGAAATACCGAACTTCACCAGGGAAACAGAGTATATAGCGCTCAAAGACCTCAAAGAATACGCCTTCATCAATGGCGACATCGCCTCTACCGATACAGGGGCCACGCCTATCGATAACTATCTGGAAATTTCCAACGAATTTTGCGTGCCACAATCTACAGCAAAGTTCAGCAAGCATAATCGTGATTCCTACATGGTGGGAGCGCTTTCACGTTTTAATAACAATGCCCAGCAACTTTCGCCAGCGGCACAAAAGGCAGCAGAGGAACTGGGGCTTAAAGCTATCTGCCATAATCCGTATATGATAAGCATTGCACAAATAGTGGAAACCATTCATGTTATCGAGGACGCCATAAGCTTGATCGACAAGCTAACAATTCGAGGTTTGCGTGGAGAGAAGCCACCCGTGAAGGTCAGGGCAGGACGAGGAATAGGTGCTGTAGAAGCTCCCAGGGGGATTTTATTCCATGATTATATCTATGATGATAAAGGTATTCTGGTCAACGCCAACTGCGTCATTCCCACAAACCAGAACCACAACAATATCCAAAAAGACATGGAGGCGCTGGTGCCAGAAATCATTGACCAATCGCAGGAGGAAATAACTTTGCGCCTGGAAATGCTAGTGCGTGCTTATGACCCGTGTATCTCCTGCTCAACACACTTTTTGAAAGTAAAATTTACGCAGTAGCGAAAAGCCCACATCCCGTTTTAGGCCAGGCAAAAGCACCGAACTCATACACGGCTGTTACAGGGAGAACCCGTTTGCAAAAGAAAAAAGAGATTAGGGCAAAAGAAAGAATTTATCCAAAAGTTGTCATATTGGGTATCGGTAACTTGCTTTTGGGGGACGAAGGGATAGGCATACATTTTATACAAACGCTGGATAAAGACTATTTGAGACGTCACAACGCTGAAACCATAGACGGAGGTTTGTGTCCTGAATTCGCATCTCTGGTAGAAGACGCCAGCAAACTGATCATCGTTGACGCAATTAAGGGTGGTGAGCCGCCTGGTACAACATACCGCCTGAACATTGATGACGTGACAGCAGGACTGGCCCCTGCAAACCTATCCCTGCACTATGCAAACATACTGGATAGCCTGAAATTATTACAGAAATTAGGCAAAGGGCCACAAGAAATCGTTATTCTGGGAATCGAACCACGGAACATAGACTGGGGATTGGAATTGTCAGCAGAAGTCCAAGAAAAACTGCCTGAACTTAAAACAATTTTGTCCAAAGAGATCTGAGAAACTTAAGATAAGTTTCCTAAAAGGCCACCCTGCCGACTATAATTAAACCGGGGAGAATCTGGATGATCACCGTTTATGGCTACACTTAAAGCAGCGCACATCAGAGTATATGGAGTCGTACAGGGAGTTGGCTTCAGGCCTTTCGTCTACAAGCTGGCATCGGCATATAAACTAAAGGGATGCGTTTATAATACTTCAGAGGATGTCAGAATTGACGTAGAAGGAGAAGAGGCAAGCATTGGCCAGTTCTACAGGGAGCTAAAATCCCAGGCCCCTCCCCTGGCCAGAATAGAAAGAACGACTATACAATATCAACCGCCATCAAATTGCCAGCATTTTGAAATCCGCCACAGCACCAGCGACAAACAAAAATTTCAGCTTGTCTCCCCTGATATCACCACCTGCCAGGATTGCCTGAAAGAGTTTTTCGACCCCGACGACAGGCGCTACCGCTATCCTTTCACCAATTGCACCAACTGCGGACCACGCTTCACTATCATTGAGGAAATGCCTTACGACCGCGAGAAAACCACAATGCGCAAGTTTCAGATGTGCTCCCTGTGCAAGGAGGAATACAGCGATCCGGGAAATCGCCGCTTTCACGCCCAGCCAAACGCCTGCCCTGAATGTGGCCCACAGGTTGAGCTTGCCGATGCTAGTGGTGCCCACATATCCACTCCTGACACTATGCGACACACCAGCCATCTCCTGCAAGAGGGCAAAATCGTGGCGATCAAGGGATTGGGAGGCTTCCTGTTAGCCTGCGACGCCACCAGCGAAGCAACCATCAGAAAATTAAGACAGAGAAAAAACCGCCCTTTCAAACCCCTGGCGGTGATGATACCGTCCATCACAGAGGTGAAAGAACACTGTTCTTTATCAGAGGAAGAGGAGAAACTGCTCCTTTCGCCGCAAAGTCCGATAGTTTTATTGAAATGGAACAGGGAACATTCCAGCATATCCTCGCTAACCGCACCAGAGCAAGAATACCTGGGAGTGATGCTCCCCTATACACCTTTACACCATATCCTGCTCAAAGATACCGGGCTGCCTCTGATAATGACCAGCGGGAACATCAGCGAAGAGCCCATCGCCCGGGATAATGATGAAGCAGTTACGCACCTCAAAGGAATTGCCGATTATTTTCTTCTCCATGACAGGGATATATATGCGCGTTACGACGATAGCGTTGTCACGGTAGAACAAAAACATTTCCAGATTATCAGGCGTTCACGGGGTTACGCTCCTTTTCCCCTTCCCCTCCCTTTCTCGTGCCGTCAAATCCTGGCCTGCGGGGCACAGATGAAAAATACTTTCTGTTTGACCAGAGGACACCACGCCTTCTTGAGCCAACATATCGGGGATATGGAAAACCTGGAGACTATGGATCATTTCAGTAACACTATCTCCCTGTACGAAAATTTATTCCACATCCGTCCCGAAATCATTGCCCATGACCTTCATCCCGATTATCCCTCTACCGGATACGCACTGGAGAGGGAAATCTCCGGATTAAAACGCATTCCTGTACAACACCATCATGCCCATGTAGCCAGTTGTATGGCAGACAATGGTATCGAGTCCCCGGTGATCGGGGTAGTTTTTGACCGAACCGGACTGGGAGCGGACGGCAACATCTCCGGAGGAGAATTTCTGGAAGCCGATTATCAAAATTGCACCAGGAAGGGCCATCTGGAATATCTCCCTCTACCCGGCGGAGATATGGCCACAAAAAAACCCTACCGCATCGCTGTAGCTTACCTCTTCAGTCTATTAGGAGAGGATGCGCTAAAAATTTCAGCTGCCGTCGACGGCATAAATAAAATTGAACTGGACATCCTCAAGCAACAAATCACAAAAAAACTGAATACTCCTTTAACTTCCAGCATGGGACGGCTATTCGACGCCGTCTCGGCACTGCTGGGTATAAGAAACCAATCATACTATGAAGGGCAGGCCGCCGTGGAACTGGAGATGGCCGCTCACAGAGACAGCACCAACGAAGAAAACTATCCCTACCATATAACCCGAGAAAAGGAAATGAAGATAATACAGATAAGCGGACTGCTGACAGCAATACTGGATGATATGAAACGGGATGTGCCTGTCACCAGAATAGCAGCCAGCTTCCACGACACCATTGCCCGCATGACAGATGAGATGTGCTGCTTGATTGCCCGGGAAAGCGGCATCGAACAGGTGGCTTTGAGCGGAGGAGTGTTTCAGAACCGTCTGCTGCTTAATAAGACAACCAGGCTGTTAAAGGAAAGTGGCTTTCAGGTAATTCTCCACCGGCAGTGTCCCTGCAATGACGGCGGCATATCGCTGGGGCAGGCGGTCATCGCCAATTTCGCGGAAGAACCTTAATAGCATATCCTCCCGCAAAAATAACAATCCCTCCGCGCACACCTTCTCCACAAGGGAAACCATTTGCATCAAGCAACGAGTTTGAGATAGAATGGCTGAGTAAGATGTGTCTGGCAATACCGGTAAAAGTGATCTCCGTAGATGGTGATGAGGCAGAAATAGAAATCTCCGGCGTAAGACGACAGGCCAACATAATTCTCACTCCTTCAGTCAAAGAAGGAGATTATGTCCTGCTCCATACAGGGTACGCCATAGGCATCGTGGACGAAGCCGAAGCCGGAGAAACCCTGAAACTGCTGGAGGAGATGGCAAGCCTCAGTGAAATTCGTTGACGAATACCAGGACAACGAGTTAGCTAGAAAGATAGTGAGCGAAATCGCCACTCTTTCTACAATACCAATTAAGCTAATGGAGTTCTGTGGTGGGCATACTCACGCTATCATGCGGTACGGACTGCGCCAGTTGCTGCCTGAAAATATTGAGATGCGCTCCGGGCCTGGATGTCCTGTATGCGTCACAGCAAACGCCGACCTGGATAAAGCCATCGCCCTATCCCTGTTGCCCAACACCATCATCACTACCTTCGGCGACATGATAAGAGTGCCCGGCAGTTACTCCAGTCTGCAACAAGCCAGAGCCAGAGGCGCAGATATCAGAATTGTCTATTCCACTACAGACGCGCTGGAGATAGCCAGGAATAATCCTGAGAAGGCAGTAATTTTCATCGGCATCGGTTTTGAAACTACCGCTCCCACTGTAGCTGCCGCAATAGTTCATGCTCAAAAAGAAGGGATTAAAAACTTCTCCGTACTCTCCTGTCACAAGTTAACCCCTCCTGTCATAAGAGCGCTACTAGAAAGTGGTGAGGTAAAGATCGACGGTATCATCTGCCCCGGACATGTCTGCGTCATCACAGGTTCCCGGCCATACGAATTTATACCTCGTGAATATCAAATTGCCTGCGCAATTTCGGGATTTGAACCATTGGACATCCTGCTCTGCGTGTACAAGCTGGTAAAACAGATTGAAAATGATTCCCCCCGGATGGAAATTGCCTACTCCCGAGCAATAAAGCCAGAGGGAAACAAACCTGCTCTAAAATTGATGAATGAGGTTTTTGAGCCAGCGGACACTGTGTGGAGAGGTATCGGCACCGTACCTTGCAGTGGCCTGCGAATCAAAGAAAAGTATCAATGCTTTGATGCCAACAAAATTTTCAAAATAAACATGAAGCCTGCCAGAGAAAATAAGGCTTGCCGCTGTGGAGACATCCTTCGTGCCACGGCTACGCCGGTGGAATGTCAGCTTTTTGGCAAGGCATGCACCCCCGAAAAACCGGTAGGCCCCTGCATGGTATCCAGCGAGGGGGCATGTGCCGCTTATTACCAGTATCGCCGCCCGGAAAAAGGACACGACGCATCATGATACAAGATGAGAACGACATCATTCTCCTGGCTCACGGCAGCGGGGGTAAGCTAAGTCATGAACTGGTAGAAAACAAGTTTCTTCCTTTTCTGTCCAATCCTGTATTGGATAAGCTGGACGATTCAGCAGTGTTTGAGGTCAGAGGGCGCATAGCTTTTACCACTGATAGTTATGTAGTGAACCCCCTCTTCTTCCCAGGAGGAGACATCGGGAAACTGGCTGTCTGCGGTACCGTTAACGACCTGTCCATGAGCGGAGCAGTACCCCTTTACATGAGCCTTTCGTTGATCATAGAAGAAGGACTGCCCATGAAGGAACTTGAACAGGTGTTGCGATCAATAAAAACCACATCCGAGGAAACCGGCGCACAGATAGTAACAGGAGATACCAAAGTAGTAAGCCACGGACAGGCAGACAAGTTGTTTATTAATACCACGGGAATAGGCATTATCCCCGACAACATCAATATCTCCGGAGCAGGAGCCAGAGTAGGGAATAAAATTATCTTGAGTGGCACTATCGGAGACCATGGTATTGCTATAATGAGCCTGCGTGAAGGTCTAAAATTCTCCGTACCTGTAGAAAGCGATTGTCAACCACTAAACAAGCTGGTTCAACAAATGCTGGAAACTTCTCCAACAATCCGTTGCTTACGTGACCCGACAAGAGGAGGATTAGCTACCACCCTTAATGAAATCGCCGCTCAATCACAAAAAGGCATTTTGATAAATGAAGATGCCGTACCAGTAAAGGAAGCAGTGCGCGCCGCCTGTGAACTGCTTGGGCTTGATCCTCTATATATTGCCAATGAGGGAAAACTGGTGGCCGTGGTTGAATCAAGCGAGGCTGACAAAATACTGGCCAGCATGAAACGGAACCCTTATGGAAAAGACGCGGCAATTATTGGCGAAATAACCGCGGAACACGCAGGAAAGACGATAATGAAAACGCGCCTGGGATCATCGCGAATGCTGGACATGCTTTCAGGAGACCTGCTGCCACGCATATGCTGACAACCAAAAATAATTTTGCACGGAAAGATTGTTCAAAATGAATGCTATCGGGGTTGATATCATAGAAATAGACCGCATCAGCACCGCTGTTGAGAGATGGGGAACCCATTTTCTCGAGAAAGTTTACACGACAGACGAAATAAACGCCTGCCGTAACAGAATTCCTTCTCTGGCTTCCAGGTTTGCTGCCAAAGAAGCCATAATGAAAGTCCTGGGCAGTGGCGCCGGAGAAATCGCCTGGCGAGAAATTGAAATCCTGGCCGATGCTAGCGGCAAACCGCTGGTACAATTACATGGAAAAGCTCGGGAGCGAGCTTCCGAAGCGCATTTCAAATGTTTTTCCGTGAGCCTTTCCGATAGCAAACGGTATGCTATCGCTGCCGCGCTGGGAGAGAAATAAATCTCCGTAAAGAATGCAGTTCTATGAACGATAAAACAACACTCTCGAACGAATATTATATAAAGAAGGCTCTGCTCCTGGCGCGTAAAGGCGCGGGAAGAGTAAGCCCGAACCCTATGGTAGGAGCACTGGTAGTAAAAGACAATACGATCCTAGGAGCAGGCTATCATCGCTATTATGGCGGAGATCACGCTGAAATTGACGCCATACGAGACGCGAAAGGGAAAACAGAAAAAGCGACTCTTTATGTCACACTGGAGCCATGTTGCCACCATGAGAAAAAAACCCCACCCTGCACAGAAGCTATTCTGGAAAGCAAGTTCAGCAAAGTTGTCATTGGCACGTTAGATCCTAATCCTCTGGTTGCCGGTAAAGCCATAAAAATATTCCGTCAGCACAACATAGAGACAAAAGTTGGCGTCCTCGAAAATGAATGCCACAAGCTCAATGAAGCCTACTGGAAATATATTTCTTCCCGAATCCCTTTCGTTACACTGAAATATGCCCAGTCTTTAGACGGCAGAATTGCCACTGCCAGCGGAAGTTCGCAGTGGATCAGCTCCCCCCCCTCGCAAAAACTGGCACACAGGCTGCGGGCCATTAACGACGGCATCCTGGTTGGCATCAACACTGTACTCCTGGATAATCCTGAGCTCACTACCCGCCTGGTTAAAGGCAAAAACCCTCTCCGCATTGTGCTGGATAGCAAACTAAAAATCCCTCTGGGAGCTAATGTCCTCAAAGAACAAAATGTCGCCCCCACTCTTATCGCTACTACAGCACAGGCTGACAGGACAAAGCTGGCAGAATTAAAAACCGCCGGTGTAGAAGTTTTAGTAGTGCGAGAAGACAAAAACGGAGGAATTTCTCTGCCGGATTTACTCGGCATACTGGGAGAAAGAAATATTGCCTCCCTGCTGGTGGAAGGGGGCGCAACCACGATTACTTCCTTCCTGCAAGCAGGCCTTGCTGATAAAGTGATAGTGATTATGGCTCCCAAAATTATAGGCAGGGGCATTGAGGCGATTGGAGATCTGAACACGATAGATATTAAGCAGGCTCTGACTTTATCTCCTATGCGAGCATATAGAAGCGGGCCAGATATCGTCATTGAAGCAGGGTTTGTCAAAAAGTAAAAGCAACCTGGCGCTTAATAAAGAACCAACCATAAAACACCGCCGGCTATTGCCAGCAACCCTCCCAGCAATAGGGAAACCGCTCCTCCTATTTTCCAGGCACTCAACCAGGATCGCTCAGGATCCCCTGTCAGAAATTCTTTCAAATCCCTGCGATAAACCAGAGAATCGTAATACCTCCCCTTTTCCCTGCGGTTATGGAACACAAACACCCCCCCCAGGATGAGGAAGAAACACCCCAAGCCTAAAATAACCTGGCAAGTGCCTAACGTCATATTTGTTACTTCTCTTGCTTACTTAATTTCTACAACAGCGCCTGCGGCCTGTAATTTATCCTTCGCGGTTGTCGCTTCTTCCTTGGAAACATTTTCCTTCACCACCTGAGGTGCAGCCTCTACCAGATCTTTGGCCTGTTTCAATCCCAAGGATGTAACCTCACGCACAGCTTTAATAACATTGATTTTACTCTCACCAATTTCCTTCAAAGTAACAGTAAATTCCGTCTGCTCCTCTGAAGAAGCCTCCGCCGCTTGTTCTGCCGCAGGAGCAACTGACATGGGAGCGGCGGCAACCGATGCTGCACTAACACCAAACTCTTCTTCAAGAGCTTTGACGAGATCAGCCAACTCCAGCACTGTCATCCCCTTAATCATTGCCACAATCTCTTCCTTGTTCATCGTCTTGCCTGTCTCTTTTTTCGCTTTAACTGGCTTTTTAGTTTCTTCCTCTTCTTTTTCCTTAGCTTTTTTCTTGGGAGCCTCCTGAGTCTCCTCTTTAGGCTCTTCCACCGTTTCTAACTCTTCTGGTGACATCCATTCCTCCTTAGTTTATTAAATCTTTCTGTATTTTGGCCTGTAACACATTTAACAGCCCTCGCAACGGAGAGCTTAGAACATTATGTAATCCTGTTATGGGTACCTGCAACTGCTGCAACAATTGAGAAACAAGAACTTCTTTAGAAGGCAAGGCTGCCAGCCCAATAACCTCATCGGCACCAAGCAACCTGTCTCCCATCAACGCCCCTCCAATCCTCATGTTCAGGGAAGCGGCTTTGATATATTTGCTCAAAACTTTAGCTGGCTGAATCACGTCGTCATAAGCAAAAGCCAGGGCTACCGGCCCTTCAACGATATTCATAACATCCTTCTTGCCGACTCTATCGGCCGCCAGACGAGTCAAAGTGTTTTTCACCACGCAATAATCAATTCCTTCTCTGGTGAGGGTTCTACGCAAGCCCACCATATCTTTTGCCATCACACCTTGATAGCTCGTGCTGATAACTATCGTACTACGAGATAACTTATCCGCCAGCTTGTCTACCATCTTCACTTTCTGCTCTCTTAACATTTGCCCTTCCTTATAAAAACAATAATCCCCGCGCCCATGAGACACAGGGATCATTACCACTAATCGCCCCTCGCGTCTCAGCAAGCACACACTTTAAATCCCTTATCAGGATACTTGCCATCATCGACACTCTATATATTAATGAATATTATATACCTTTCAGTGTATACCCGCTAAGCAAACAAATCCATAGCCAGCTTAACATCCAGCTTGAATCCTACCCCCATCGTACTGGCCAAAGCTACGCTTTTTATATATTGCCCCTTGGCCCCGCTGGGCTTAGCCTTCACTATAGCCTCTACCAGTGCCGATAGATTTTCCAGAAGCTTGTCTTCTTCAAAACTGATCTTGCCTATCGGCACGTGGATAACGGCAGTTCTGTCCAATCGGAATTCTACTCTACCCTGGCGAACTTCGTTGATTGCCCGGGGCAAATCCTGGACCGCCACCCCCGTCCCTGACTTAGGATTGGGCATGAGCCCTTTTCTTCCCAAAATACGCCCCAGCTTTGCTACCTTGGGCATCATATCAGGAGTAGCTACCGACACATCAAAGTCAAGCCACCCCTCCTCAATTTTCTTTACAAGATCGTCCGCGCCAACATGGTCAGCCTCTGCCTCTTCAGCCAATCTCACTCCCTCACCCTGTGTAAATACCAGTACCCGTATTTTCTTGCCCAGGCCATGAGGCAACACCGCCACACCCCGCACCAATTGATCGGCACTTCGTGGGTTCACTCCCATTTTCAAATGAAGCTCTACGGTCTCATCAAAATCAGCATAAGAGGCTTTCTTAGCCAGAGTAACAGCCTCCGCAGGAGAATAAAGCTTCAACCTATCTACTAACTTGCTGGCTTCCTGATATTTCTTCCCTTGTTTCGCCATTTATTCCACCTTAATCCCCATGCCACGAGCTGTACCTTCAATAATCTTCACTGCACTATTTAGGTCAGTAGCATTGAGATCCTTCATCTTGATTTGAGCCACCTCCTGAATTTTATCTCTGCTCAATGAGCCTATTATTTCCACTCCCGGCCTACTACTTCCCTTCTCCACCCCCAGGGCGCGACGTAGCAAATCAGAAGCTGGTGGCGCCTTAGTTATAAAAGTAAAAGACCGATCCGCATAAACAGTAATCTCCACAGGAACGATATAGCCTTCCTGAGAAGCAGTACGCTCATTATATTCTTTGCAAAAAACCATGATGTTAACACCATGTTGACCCAATGCTGGCCCCACCGGAGGAGCCGGTGTCGCCTTTCCTGCAGAAATCTGCAACTTAATTACTGTCTTAATTTTCTTCGCCATTTTATATCTTTTCCGCTCCCGAAAGATCCAATTCTACCGAGGTTTCCCTGCCAAAAAGCGACAGCAAAACCGTCACCTTCCCCTTATCCAGATTAATATCATCGACTTTGCCAATAAAATCGACAAACGGTCCACTAACAACACGAATACTTTCCCCTTTCTTGAAAGTCACCTTTATCTCTGTGGGCACCTCTTCCATCCTCTGTAAAATAGTGCTCACTTCTTTGTCACTCAACGGCACTGGTTGGGACCCTCTGCTAACAAAGCCGGCAACACCAGGTGTAGTACGCACCATCTCTATACTCTGCTCATCAAGAGCCATCTGTACCATAATATAACCGGGAAAAGCCTTCCTATCCATAATATGGCGCTTGCCATTCTTGATTTCAATCTCCTTCGCCGAGGGCAAAACCACACGGAAGATCTTGTCGCCAGCGTCCATATATTTGACACGCTGCTCAAGATTTCTCCGCGCCCTCTCTTCGGCTCCTGACGAAGTGTATAGTAAATACCACTTGTTTTTATCAACCATCTCAGTTGCCCACGCCTAAGAACACGTTCGTTATTAGCTCGGAAAATCCCCAATCAAACAGGCCCAAGATAACTCCAATAATAACGCAGATAACAAGCACAAGGACACTTAATCGTAGAGCCTCCTGCTTTGTCGGCCAATATGCCTTTTTAAGCTCAGCCACAACTTCCTTAGCCCCCGCAAACCTGCTCTTTTTAACTTGAAGCACCTGACCAGTACCTTTAGCTTTCCGCGTTCCAGCTGCCATGATTACTTAACTTCCCGGTGAACGATGAATGCACGACACCTGGGACAAAACTTCTTCATTTCCAGCCGTTGAGGATCATTTCTGATATTCTTGGTCGTGGTATAAGTCCTCTCCTGACACTGAGTACACGCAAGCTGTATAACCGGGCGCAATTCGCCTTTTTTCTTCGCCATATCTATGCCGTATCTTTCTTACAAAACTTTAGTAATTACACCCGCACCAACCGTCTTGCCTCCCTCTCTAACAGCAAAACGCAAGCCAGCCTCCATCGGGACAGGGTAAATAGTCTCTATTTTCATTTTGACTAACTGGTCGCCAGGCATAGCCATCTCTACTCCCTCGGGAAGATGTATCACGCCTGTTATATCCATCGTCCTGATAAAAAACTGAGGTTTGTATCCATCGAAGAAAGGCGTATGCCTGCCTCCCTCCTCCTTCTTCAAAATGTAAACTTCCACCTCTGCTTCCTTATGCGCTTTTATCGTGCTCGGAGCAGCCAGTACCTGCCCCCTCTCCACATCATCCTTTTCTACTCCCCTGAGCAAACACCCGACAGCGTCTCCCGCCTCCGCCGTCTCCATAGATTTATGGAACATTTCTACACCCGTAACCACGGTCTTTCTCGTATCTTTAATACCCACTATTTCGATTTCGTTGCCAACTTTAACCGTGCCGCTCTCTACCCTACCAGTAACTACAGTGCCACGACCCTTAATGCTAAAAACATCTTCGACAGGCATTAAAAATGGCTTATCCCTGGGTCGGTCCGGCACAGGGATATAACTATCTACCGCATCAAGCAAATCCCATACTTTGCCGCACCACTGGCAATCCCGCTTGCCACACCCACACTCCATGGCCTTAAAAGCACTTAATCGCACAATGGGAGTATCGTCGCCCGGGAAACCATATGAGGTCAGCAGTTCCCGCACTTCCATCTCCACTAGATCCAGCAATTCCTCATCCTCCATCATGTCTATCTTGTTCAGGGCAACTATCAAATAAGGAACCTCTACCTGCCTGGCCAGGAGGATATGTTCCCGTGTTTGCGGCATAGGGCCGTCATCAGCGGCAACAACCAGTATCGCCCCATCCATCTGAGCCGCCCCTGTGATCATATTCTTGATATAGTCAGCATGCCCGGGGCAATCTACATGAGCGTAGTGACGCTTCTCGGTTTCATATTCGATATGAGCAATCTGGATCGTTACGCCCCTGGCCTTCTCTTCAGGCGCGTTATCTATAGAATCAAAAGAACGATAATTAGCGGCTCCTACAGTAGACAGCACTCTCGTCATCGCCGAAGTAAGGGTAGTCTTACCATGATCCACATGCCCTATGGTGCCCACGTTGAGATGCGGCTTAGAACGAACATAAACTTCCTTGGCCATTTCTAGAACCTCCTTGCACAACCTTCTTATTTTATATTTAATTGTCGACTTTTACCAACAAAAGCCCACAACCAGATTCGAACTGGTGACCCCGTTCTTACCAAGAACGTGCTCTGCCAACTGAGCTATGCGGGCACATTATACCACATCTGGTGGAGGGGGTAGGATTCGAACCTACGCAGCCCAAAGGCGGCAGATTTACAGTCTGCTCCGATTAACCACTCCGGCACCCCTCCGCCGCGTTATAGCCTATCACAAAAACGATGAAGTTTCACACTCGCCATCAATCACAAACACAGCCCGAGAGGGGATTCGAACCCACTAACCTACCGATTACAAATCGGTTGCGCTGCCATTGCGCCACCCGGGCATTTCCAAACGAGCAGTATAGAGAAGAACAAGATAAAAGTCAAACAGCCGTACTCATTAAACAGCACAGAAGAACTAATTGTCGACCTAACGGCCATTCGCTGTCCTGACAAGGGCACCATGGCTTCTATTCTTAACCTGGCCGACTTATTCGGCAAATGCGACACAATAATTATTATTCCTGATAGAATGACCACAGCCTCTGGGAATACTCATGAAGGGGAAGCGTAGGTGAGACTGACTATACACCACGGCACTCACGAGATCGGCGGTAGCTGTGTCGAACTGGTGTCCGATTCCGGCCAAACCCGCGCAATCCTTGATTTTGGGATGCCGCTGGTAAATCCAGATAGGTCTCCCTTCAAGTGGGATGAACACCTGAATCTTACTCAACAAGAACTTATTTCGAATGGAGTTCTTCCTGCCATCACTGGTCTGTATGCAAACGAGAGCCCCATTATTGCTGCAGTCTTACTGTCTCATGCCCATATTGACCATTACGGTCTGTTCAGATTCGTGAATCCCCAGATTCCTCTTTTCATGAGTCCCGGAACCAAGAGCCTGGTGGAGGTATCAAACATCTTTCTGGACACCAATGTCAGGCTTGAGAACATCAGGACCGTCACAATGTGGAAGCCGTTCCAGATCGGAGAATTCACAATCACTCCCTATCTTATGGATCACTCTGCGCCCGATGCGGTGGCCTTTCTCATCGAAGCCGATGGCCAGCGCATATTCTATACAGGGGATTTCAGGGGGCACGGGCGAAAAGCTGTGCTCCTCGACAGGCTGAACAAGAACCCACCACCGAATATAGACTATCTGCTGATGGAAGGCTCTATGATGGGTAGAGACGAAGGCCTGTACCCGGATGAGGATGCGGTTGAAGAGACACTGTTTGGTCTTTTCCAGTCTCAAAGTAGTCTCGCCTACGTCTTTATATCTTCCCAGAACTTAGACCGGCT
>JAUWOK010000049.1 GCA_030612165.1 Dehalococcoidia bacterium | reverse complement strand
CTGTCTGAATAAAGTTCGACCTTTCCTCGCGTATGACTTACCGCTTCGTCAAGCGCTGCTATTGCTGCCTTGTATTCCGCCACATTATTGGTATCTTCCCCGATAAACTTGGCATCCGAATGAATAATTTTCTCGCCTTTCACAAAAACGAAAGCGCAAGCCGCAGGCCCCGGGTTATTCCTTGAAGCGCCATCGGTATATATCTGCAGAACATCATCCTTTCTTGCAGATATATTCTCGTAAGTATTCATCTTTATCCTCCTCGTGCTCACGCCAGGATGAAGTGTTTAATGGTTTCTGAAAAAAGCATCCGCTCCAGAAGTATGATTTTCTCCGTATTTCCCGTATTTTAGCTTTGTGGCGTCCCTGGAGGGATTCGAACCCCCGACCCGCTGCTTAGAAGGCAGCCGCTCTATCCAACTGAGCTACAGGGACACGAACAGTGATGAAGAACTTGATATTTGAATGTGGCTAACGCCAAATTTCATCCGAATGCTGTCTGCAAAGATCCTTCTATGATTTTTCCGCCTTTTCCGGAACTTTACAACTATCAACTTTGCTGGCTTTAGAATCATTTACATAGAATCCCGATCCTTTGAAAACTATAGGAACGGGTACGAAAAGCCGCTGAGCTATCCCCTGACATACGGGGCAGGCAGCCTGTGGCTTGTCTTTAAAACTTTGCCTGGTCTCGAATTCTAACTTACAATCGGGGCATTGGTACTGGTAGGCTGGCATTCAGTCGTTTCCTCCTCTTCAGATTGGGGCAGGGATAACAGATCATCCGCTTGTTTATCGGCTTCCTCCTCCTCCGATGCGCTTTTTGCCGCAATGAACTCGCCATTCAGGGCCATTGCGCCTAATTTGAAGGAAGGTTCATGAGCGGCAAGAACATGTTTTTCCCAGCAATAAGAATGAATAAGCATCCCGCAAGAACAGTGGAAAATAACTCTGTCGAACGTTAAAGGGTTTCCGCAAACACTGCAATTCATTGATTACCTCCCATTTTTGGCACTCTCTCTTTTTATTTGCTAAGTATATATCGTGAACGAAGACTGAGCAAATTTTGCAGGGCTGAGTTGCTAATGAATTGCAAGAATGGTTAAATTACTACTATCAGCAAACAATGCCAGGAGGAAATCTTTATACAACCGTGAAGCGAGGGGTGATAATTTATGAAAAACTTAAGGAGCCCGAGGTTTTGGAAGGGGGTATAAGCTGATGTTACAAGGGATAGTTCATAAGTTCGGCGCTAACGTCGATACCGACGCAATTATTCCTGCGCGGTACTTGAATATGATTGAACCCGAGGAGCTGGCGAAGCATTGCATGGAGGATATCTCGCTGGATTTTGCCGGTAAGGTTAAGCAAGGCGATATTATTGTCGCCACAACGAATTTTGGTTGTGGTTCGTCCCGTGAACATGCGCCCCTTGCCATAAAAGCCAGCGGTGTCTCCTGCGTGATTGCTCAAAGTTTTGCCCGCATTTTCTTCCGCAATGCTATCAATATCGGTTTGCCTCTCCTGGAATGTGGCGAAATGGTGAAGAAAACTGAGGATGGAGATATTTTGGAAATTGACCTGGTAGAAGGGATGATCAGCAATGTAACTAAAGGGAGATCGTTTAAGGTTGCTGCTTACCCGGAATTTATGAGGGAAATTGTTGCATCGGGGGGACTTATCAATCATACAAAAAAGAATTTGTCCCGCTGAGAACAAACTGGTGGACAGTGCGCAAAGTGAAGGAATTATATAGATGAAATTTGACATAGCGGTTTTACGTGGTGACGGTATCGGTCCCGAAGTCATAGCGGAGACGATGAAAGTTTTACAAGCTGTAAGTACGAAATTCGGGCACGGATTTTGTTTTCACGATGGATTAATCGGGGGAGTTTCTATAGATACTTTGGGTATAGCCTTGAGCGAGGACACCCTGAACATGTGTAAGGAGTGTGATGCTGTATTGCTGGGTGCGGTAGGTGGGCCTAAGTGGGATGATCCGCAGGCTGCGGTTCATCCTGAAGATGGGTTACTGTCTTTGCGAAAAGGTTTAGGGTTGTTTGCCAATTTGCGTCCGGTAAAAGTTCTGCCCATGCTGGAAGACGCAAGTCCCCTTAAAGCAGAAGTGGTGCAGGGCGTTGATATGGTAGTAGTGCGTGAACTAACCGGGGGGATTTATTTTGGTCAACCGAAGAAGCAATGGCGCACTACGGAGGGTAGGTGGGGAGTGGATACCATGATCTATTCAGAACAGGAAATTGAGCGTATTTTGCGGGTTGGGTTTGAGCTGGCTCGCTCTCGCCGTAAGAAACTGGTTTCGGTAGATAAGGCCAATGTTTTGCAATCGTCACGCTTGTGGCGCCAGGTTGCACAGGAAGTTTCTGTTGATTATCCAGAGGTGGAAATCCGGCATATGCTGGTTGATGCTTGTGCCATGCAGCTTATTCAATGTCCCGCCGATTTTGATGTATTGGTGATGGGAAATATGTTTGGCGACATTCTTACCGATGAAGCCTCGGTGCTGGCTGGCTCTATGGGGATGCTGCCTTCGGCCAGTCTGGCGAAAACTCCCCGGGGAAAAACATTCGGCATGTATGAACCGATTCACGGTAGTGCGCCGAGTATCGCTGGGCGAAATACAGCCAATCCTGTTGCTACTATTCTCAGCATGGCTATGATGCTTCGTTATTCCTTCGCGCTGGAGACGGAAGCTGAAGCCGTGGAGAAAGCCGTAACAAATGTTCTGGATGAGGGCTACAGGACTGAGGATATCATGGCTTCAGGCAAGATTCGTACGGGAACCAGAGAAATGGGTGATTTAATTGCTTGCAAGGTGGCAGAAGGAGTATAAAAGCTGGTGTTACAGGTTGAGCTTTATGATACTACATTAAGAGATGGTGCTCAGCAGGAAGGAATTTCTTTCTCTGTTGAAGATAAGTTAAAGATCGTCCGAGAATTGGACAGTATCGGGATTGACTTTATTGAAGGAGGTTGGCCTGGATCTAATCCCAAAGATACTGAGTTCTTCGAAAAAGCGCGAAGCCTGCAATTATCAAATGCTAGATTGGTTGCGTTTGGCAGCACCAGGCGACACGGGAACAGTGTGGAGAATGACGATTATCTCAGATGGTTGCTTGAAGCTGAAACAGAAGTGATTACTATCGTGGGTAAGTGTTGGGATGAACATGTAACACGAGTGCTGAGAGCGACTTTGGCAGAAAACCTGGCAATGATTAAAGAATCTGTAGCTTATCTCAAAGACAGAGGGCGGAGAGTTTTCTTTGATGCGGAACATTTCTTTGACGGTTATAAAGCCAATCCGGAATATAGCCTGGAGACGCTGCTTTGTGCCATCGGGGCTGGTGTGGAACGCGTGATTCTTTGTGACACCAACGGTGGCACTTTGCCCCAGAATCTGGTGGGGACGATCGCCGCGGTACAGAAAATAATAACTTCTCCTTTAGGTATTCATGCGCATAACGACGCAGGATTGGCTGTAGCCAATTCTCTGATTGCTGTCCAGGCGGGAGTCAAGCAGGTTCATGGCACTATTAATGGTTATGGAGAGCGGTGTGGGAACGCTAATATGTGCTCAATTATTCCCAATTTGAAAATTAAAATGGGAATTAACTGTGTCAGCAGCGAACAACTGCAGAGAATTACAGAAGTATCTCGTTATATATCGGAGCTGGCAAACTTGCCTCATCATGCAGGGCTTCCTTATGTGGGGACTAACGCTTTTGCCCATAAAGCTGGCATGCATGTGGCAGGTATGTTGAAGTGGGAACATAGCTATCAACACGTTGATCCCCTTTTGGTAGGTAATTCCCGGCGCGTGTCTGTCTCGGAACTTTCAGGAGTGGGGAATATTATTTATAAAGCAAAGGAAAGGGGAGTGCCCCTTCCACCTACCCCAAAACAGTCTCGCCAGATATTGGAGCACATCAAGTTCCTGGAAAACCAGGGTTTTCAGTATGGCAGCGCCGAAGCCTCCTTTGATTTACTTCTCTATCGTGTCCAGGATGGTTATTGCCCGCCATTTGAACTGGTTGATTTTATGGTGGTGGTGGAGAAGCGCCGCCGCTTATCAGTAAAGGGAAGTGAAGACGAATCTGCGGCGGAAGCTACCATCAAGATCAAGGTAGATGGCGAAGTGGTACATACGGCCGCTGGAGGAGATGGGCCGGTTAATGCGCTTGACAAGGCTTTGCGCAAAGCCTTGATCCAGTTCTATCCTGACCTGGCCAGTGTAACGCTTACTGATTATAAAGTGCGGATACTGGAAGAAACTGCAGGCACTGCTTCACAGGTGCGGGTGCTTATTGAATCCAGTGATGGTAAGGAAAGATGGAGAACTGTGGGTAGTTCAACGAACATAATTGAGGCCAGCTGGTTGGCTCTGGTTGATAGTTTTGAATATTGGTTGGTCAAACATGATACGGTGAGGCGGTAGTTTGCCCCCGGTATTGCGAGCAGGAGAAGATATGCTGGAAATTAAACATCTGACCGTGGCAGTGGGCAAAGTGGAAATTCTGCACGATGTAAATATGACAATCAACACAGGGGAAACGCATGTCCTCTTCGGGCCTAATGGCAGTGGTAAAACTACTTTGCTGATGACAATAATGGGTTTCCCCCGGTATAAAGTACTTAAGGGCAAGATTCTCTTTAACGGTAAGAATGTAACCAGCCTACCCCTGGATGAGCGAGCTCGTCTGGGGATGGGCATGTCTTTTCAGCGCCCGCCCGTGGTGCGAGGAGTAACGATGCGCGATATGGTGACCGCTTGCCTTAGTGAAAGGGCGAATGAAGAAAATATTCGGCAGATGATGGAGAAAGCGGATTTGGAGCACTTTCTGGAAAGGGAGATTAATTATGGGTTTTCCGGAGGCGAGATCAAGCGTTCGGAATTGATGCAGTTGCTGGCGCAAAAGCCATTATTAACCTTACTGGATGAGCCGGAATCCGGGGTTGACCTGGTTAATATAGCGCTGATAGGCAAACTGCTTAACGAGATTTTAGGGAAAGATTGCCCGATACGCGACCGCAGGGCAATGGGCCTTATTATCACGCATACCGGGCATATTCTGGATTATGTTAACGCCCGTACAGGCTACGTCATGTTAAAAGGACGGATTGTTTGCGAAGGGGACCCTCATGAAATACTGAGAACCATCAAAGAGAGGGGTTATAGTGAGTGTGCTATATGCAGGATATAAATCTAGATAGTTATGCCAGTGCCGACAAGGAGTTGCCTTATCTGGACGACCTGTCAACTCTTTCTCCTGAAGATAAAGCAAGAATGCTGGAAGTAGGGATTGTTCTGGATAGTGAGAACCAGAGGTCCGGGACCTTTCTCCAGATGGACAATACTCCTGTCCACACCTGTGCCACCCAGAAGGGTGTGGAGGTGATGACGATCCGGCAGGGGCTGGAGAAATATGCATGGCTCTCTGATTATCTCTGGAAAGCTGTATGCAAGGATAGTGATAAATATACAGCTCATGTAGAGGCGAAGCAGGGTAATGGCTATTTTATCAGGGCGTTGCCCGGTGTGAAAACAGAATATCCTGTGCAGTCCTGTCTTTATATGACTAAAGGTGAGTCGGTTCAGGATGTTCACAATATAGTCATTGCAGAAGAAGGGTCTGAGCTTCATATCATCACGGGTTGTGCTTCTTCTGTCGAAAAAGAGGGGGGAGCGCATCTGGGGGTGTCCGAGTTTTATATCAAAAAGGGAGCGAGGGTAACTTTCACTATGATACACAGGTGGGATCCCGGGGTAGTGGTTCGCCCCCGCACAGGAGTTATTGTGGAAGAGGACGGATTGTTTTTGAGCAATTATGTGCTGTTGAAACCTGTGCGCTCATTACAGATGTATCCTGCCGCCTGGTGCGTGGGGAAAAACGCCACTGCCAGATTTAACAGCATCCTGATCGCTACCCCCGGGTCGGAGATGGACGTTGGCTCCAAAGTTTTTCTTAATGCGGAAGGGGCCAGAACTGAGATTATTTCCCGGGCAATAACGACGGGAGGTAACATTACGGCACGGGGTTATATAGAGGGCAACGCTCCTGAAGTGAAGGGACATCTGGAGTGCCGTGGCTTGATTCTGGATGGAGGAGGAATCATTTATGCTGTGCCTGAACTCAGGGGCACAGTTGCCGGCATTGATTTGTCTCATGAGGCTGCCGTGGGCAAAATCGCCGAGGAGGAAGTGGAATATCTCATGGCTAGGGGATTGAACAGGACAGAGGCCACGGCTACAATAGTAAGGGGTTTCCTCAGGGTGGATATTGAGGGTTTGCCGCCTGTGCTCGGCGCTGAAATAGAACGTGCGGTTCAGGCAAGCGAGCAGGATGTGATGTAACTTGAAAAATCAAAGAGAGCAGGAGGTAAGGAAAATGGAGTTTGCTGATATTTTAAAGGGTGGCACGGCGGAAGGAAAGGAAAAACATGTGCCGATGATAGAAATAGGCAAAGGAAAAGGAGAGAGCAATGCGGATGTTGTTCGCGTGGTGGTAGGCAAGGAAACTCCGCATCCCAATACAGCAGAGCATCACATAGCATGGGTAGAGCTTTATGGTGTCAAGCAGAATGGGCAGGTTATTGACCTGGGGCGTACTGCCTTTGCTCCTTCTTATACCAGCCCTAATGCCAGATTCCATGTGCCGCCGGAGCAATTTAAGGCTTTCTGCGCGCTCGCTTATTGTAATGTGCATGGTCTCTGGGAGAATTGCCTGGAGGTTTAAAATTCGACGCCTACCCTTTGATAACGCCCATGGGTTCAGCCATAACCACTCTGCGTGATATGCCTGCCTGTTGAACCACATCAATCACCTGGCTGATATCTTTGTAAGCTTGAGATGCTTCTTCGGCAAGGCCTGAGATGCTGCCTGTCTTGATGGCGATTCCTCTCTCCTCCAGCTCTTTGAGCACATCCCTGCTTCGCAGAGCGCGTTTGGCAGCGCCCCTGCTCATAACCCTGCCTGCCCCGTGGCAGGTAGAGCCAAAGCTTTCCCGCATTGCTTTCTCCGTGCCCACGGCAACAAAGGAACGCCGCCCCATATCACCGGGAATGAGCACAGGCTGCCCTATCTTCCTGTACTTCTCGGGGATATCCCTGTGCCCGGCAGGGAAGGCCCTGGTGGCTCCTTTGCGGTGGACACAAAGAGAGAGCTTTTGTCCATCTACCACGTGTTCTTCTATCTTGGCGATGTTGTGTGCCACGTCATAAACTTGCTTCATGCCCATCTCCTGAGGGCTTTTGCCAAAAGTCGCAGAGAAGCTTTCCCTGACCCAGTGGGTGATACATTGCCGGTTGCACCAGGCGAAATTAGCCGCGCAGGCCATGGCTGCCAGATAGTCTTTGCCCTCTTTTGATTCTATGGGAGCACAGGCCAGTTGACGGTCGGGCAGGTCAATGCCGTATTTCAATACCGCTTCTTCCATGGTACGTAAATAATCGCTGCAAACCTGGTGCCCGAATCCGCGGGACCCGGTGTGAATCAGCACCAGCACTTGCCCTTCTTCCCTGATACCCATAACGCTGGCTATGTCCGGGGCAAAGATTTTCTTTACCGATTGA
>JAUWOK010000036.1 GCA_030612165.1 Dehalococcoidia bacterium | reverse complement strand
GTGATGACTGCCATCCATCTGAACCAGCTCTCCAAAATGAGCCTTGCGCTCTCGCTGCTGTCTGTGCTTGGCGCGCTTCCTTTGCTGCTTCCATAGTCCCGCTGCCAGAAGCCATCGCCTCAGGGTCTCGTGGTCTACCTCATATCCATCCCGTTCCATAAGCTTCTCCTTCCATTCAGACACCTCCTCGCAAGATGCCTGTTCTTTACCTCTTTTTAAAGGAAAGAGGACATTTCTATCGAGTCCTACAGAGGACATTATCATCGAGTTTTGACAGGTTACAGGGGAATATTTCTTCTGGAGAGGCTGTAGTCTTGAGCATATCTTCTCAATAGGTTTATAATAACTTGAGCTATGATTGGACTGGAAGGTATCAGGAAACTGTCTCGCGTGTCGGCAACGAAAATAGTGTTGCTGGTGGTTGATGGGGTGGGAGGTTTGCCTCATGTCCGCACGGGTAAAACCGAACTGGAGACAGCGCATAAGCCTAACCTGGACAGCATAGCCAGCGAGGCAATATGTGGTTTGGTTGATACCGTGGGTACGGGGATTACGCCGGGAAGTGCTCCTGGCCATTTGTCGCTTTTCGGTTATGACCCCATCAGGTACGATATTGGCCGCGGTGTACTGGAGGCAGTGGGGATAGACACGAAACTCGTGCCTGGGGATGTGGCTGCCCGTGGCAACTTTTGTACTGTTGATGGTAAAGGCGTCATCACCGACAGGAGAGCGGGGCGCATCTCCACGGAAGAAAATGCCAGGATATGCCGCATTTTGAGCGGGATTAAGGTGAAGGGATGTGAGTTGCAGATTCTGCCTGTTAAGGAGCATAGATTCGTTCTTATCCTGCGGGGGGAAGGATTGTCACCAGGACTAACAGCTACCGACACTCAGCAGGTGGGGCTTTCTCCCAGGAGAGCGGAGGCGCTTTCTCCAGAGGCAGAGAAAACGGTGGGCGTGGTCAATGATTTTGTGATTCAGGCAGAGGAGAAATTGAGGGGAGAGCGGTTTGCTAATATGGTGCTTATGCGCGGGTTTTCCAGCCTTCCTGATATCCCGACCATGCCCGAGATATATAAGCTCAAAGCTGCCGCCATCGCTGTTTATCCTATGTATCGTGGTCTGGCCAGGCTGGTGGGCATGGAGGTGTTGCCTGCGGGAGATGATATTTCAGGGCAGATGGAGAGTTTCCGTCGTCATTACGCCGATTACGATTTCTTCTTTATTCATTTTAAGAAGACCGATTCCAGGGGGGAAGACGGTGATTTTGAGGCTAAAGTTCGAGCCATCGAGGAGTTTGATGCTGCCCTTCCTGCTTTGCTTGATTTGCGGCCGGAGGTTCTTATTGTTACCGGCGACCATTCCACTCCTGCCAATTTATCCGGGCATAGCTGGCATCCTGTTCCTTTCATGCTCCGCTCCCGGTGGTGCCGTCCCGATAAAGTGGCTGAATTTTCCGAGCCTGCTTGTCTTATGGGGGGCATGGGACGGTTCCCTGCCACGGAGATAATGCCTCTGGCTATGGCTAATGCTTTGAAGCTGGACAAATTCGGAGCTTGAATCGGATGAAAGTCGAAAAGGCGGTTATCGTTGCTGCCGGGCTGGGCACCAGGTTTTTGCCTGTAACCAAATCTGTGCCAAAAGAACTGTTGCCATTGGGAGGTAAACCTGTCATACATCATGCGGTGGAGGAGGCCGTTGCCTGCGGCATCAGATCAATCGTTATAGTTACGTCGCGGGGGAAAGCAGCCATCGAGGAATATTTTGATGTGGATGTTGGATTGGAACTGGCGCTGGAAGAAAAAGGCAAAACCGCACTGTTGGAGGAAGTACGGCGGTTATCTTGCCTGGCTGACATCTGTTACGTTCATCAGCAGGAGCAATTGGGGTTGGGGCATGCTGTACTTACTGCGGAGATCGCGGTGGGGCAGGAGCCGTTTGCCCTGATTCTGCCCGATGATCTCTTTGCGCAAAAAGAGATGGTGCTTAAGGAAATGCTGGAAATTTTTGAGGAAAAGCAATGTAGCGTCATTGCTTCAAAGCGGGTGGGAAGAGACGAACTGAGCAGGTATGGTGTCATTAAGCCGATGGATGCGAGCGCGAACATTTACCGCGTAGTGGATGTCGTAGAGAAGCCAGCATTGGACGAGGCGCCTTCTGACCTGGCTATAATGGGACGATATGTGTTTACCCCGGAGATCTTTGAAGCTCTGCGGGGCACTTCGAAGGGCGTAGGTGGTGAAATACAATTAACGGATGCTTTGAAATGTCTGCTGGGAAAGCAGAGCGTTTATGGATATGAGATCACCGGGGATTACTATGACGCAGGAACCATACCTGGCTGGATAAGAGCTATGGCGGCTTTTACGCTGAAAGACCCTGTTTTAGGGGATGAGTTCGAGAAATACCTGAGACAACTCCTGAACTAGCAGGCTGTTTTATGCCGGTTGTCTGGATTATGGCAGCTTATCCGGCAAATTTTCTGAAAGCGAGCACGGCGTTTACGCCGCCAAACCCGAAGGAATTGGAGAGAGCCGCCTTTACTGTTACCTCTCTGGCGGTGTTGGGAACATAATCCAGGTCACATTCGGGGTCGGGGGTCTCATAATTAATGGTGGGAGGGATGATGTTGTTCTTTATGGTGAGGGCGGTAAAAATGGCTTCTACCGCGCCGGCTGCCCCCAGCATGTGTCCGGTCATGGACTTGGTGGAGCTTATGAGCACTTTGTCGCTGTGCTCTCCCAGCGCTTCCTTTATTGCCCGGGTTTCGGCCACATCGTTAAGGATGGTAGATGTCCCGTGTGCGTTGATGTAATCGATTTCGTCGGGCGATAGCCCTGCATCCTGCAGGGCCAGCTTTATGCAGCGTGCCTGGCTTTCCCAGTCGGGCGCGGTTATATGGTAGCCATCAATATTGGCCCCGTAGCCGACGACTTCGGCGTAGATTTTAGCATCTCGCTGCAGGGCGAAATTAAGCTCCTCCAGTATAACGATTCCTGCTCCTTCTCCCACGACAAAACCGTCACGATTCTTGTCGAAGGGACGACTGGCTCTCTCCGGCTCATCATTTCTGCGTGACAGAGCGCCTATTCTGTCCATTCCGCCGACGGTTAGGGGGAGAATATAGGCTTCGCTGCCGCCGGCGATCATGGCATCTGCTTCGCCATATTGAATAAGCCTGAAAGCGTCTCCAATAGCCTGGGTTCCTGTAGCGCAAGCTGCCACCACGCATTTGCCGGGGCCTTTGGCGCCGAAGGTAATAGAAACCTCACCTGCTGCCATGTTGCCTATGAATCCCGTAACAAAGAAGGGGCTGATATTATGTGGCCCTTCCTGTTGAAAATTGAGGAAGTTTTCGTTATAGGTGCTGAGACCTCCGGCGCTGGTGCCCACTACGGTGCCCACCCTCGTGGCATTTTCGTTACTTATTTCCAGATGGGCATCGTCCAGGGCCATGCCTGTGGCTGCCAGTGCGTAATGGATGAAGGGATCGGTTCTCCTGATTTTTTTCCTGTCCAGGAAATCCTCGGGAGTGAAGCCCTTGACCTCGGCGGCGATTTGCGACTTAAACCCCAAGGGGTCGAACCTGGTGATTTTTCCCACGCCCGATTTGCCCTGGCATACTGCCTGCCAGGATTTTTCTACACCGATGCCCAGTGGGGTGACTGCGCCGACACCGGTGATAACTACTCTTCTTTTGCTCACTGCTTATTCTGTACTTGGAAGTCCATATCCTCTACTACGATATCCGTCACTTTTCCCTTACTGCGGGCATAACTCAGAATCTCGTCGGGTTGCAAGGTGTGAACATGTACTTTGAGAAGTTTCTCGTCGCCGACTACCAGAGGGCAATCTCCGGAGGCGATAACTTTGTCTTTTATCTCTTCTGTTGGCAGGGATTCACCTTCAAGCAGGAACTGTACGTCAAATCCGTATAACCTATCTTCTTTCACGGCAGAAGGATTTCCTTTATGGCAGAAGGGGAATCGTCTTTGCTGGCATGAGCAGTTTTTCCGAAGCCAGGCTGAGCAGGCTTACGGCAAATGGCATTTTCCATCCCCTTAAAGAAGTAGTACAGACCCTTGGCTCCGGCGTCCACCACGCCAGCCTCTTTCAGCACGGGGAGCATATCAGGAGTTTTTTTGACCGTTGTTCTTACGCGAGAAACTACGGATGCTACGGTACGAGAAAAGCTGGCGCCTTTGCCGGCTGCCTCTGAAGCAGCTTCGGAGGCAGCTCTGATGGCTGTAAGAATGGTTCCTTCCACGGGTTCTCTGACTGTCTTATATGCTTTTTCTGAGGCGGAGTGAAGAGCCTGTGCTAGGTCGCGTGAAGAAATAGTTTTTTTCTCTTTCATACTGTCGGCCATACCCCTCAAAATTTGCGAGAGGATAATGCCTGAGTTTCCCCTGGCGCCCATAAGAGCTCCTCTCGCGGCTGATGCCGCGATAACTGCCACAGAGAGATCTTCTGATTTCTCCACCGCCTTAACTGCCGATGCCATGGTCATGAACATGTTTATGCCGGTATCACCATCGGGGACGGGAAAAACATTTAGAGAATTGACTTCGTCTATATGCTCCTCCATCTG
Source organism: Dehalococcoidia bacterium (assembly GCA_030612165.1). GTDB lineage: Bacteria > Chloroflexota > Dehalococcoidia > GIF9 > AB-539-J10 > UBA6803. The sequence goes on along the minus strand of JAUWOK010000036.1, from coordinate 5,234 downwards.
TGCTTTAGCTGTCACTAAAGCTCTTTTAAAATCCTGACCGTCAAGTTCCTGTTCCATAACTGCTGGCATGGAACACCTCCTGCTTTGTTTTTACTCGTTATAGAAAGCTATCCCCAGTGAATCCGGGCTCAAGTGAATAGCGATCACCGGGGAGGCTTCGCCTATCCAGAGCTCAACGCAATTATACTCCGATGCTATCCACTTTTCGAACTCCCTGGCTTCATCTATCGCCGCGGCGTGAAGCACGGCGGCGTGAAGCGGCGTATCCTTGCTGGCCCTTTCCTTAACCAGTTCTTTGAGGCGGCGCCGCGCTTCTTCCTGAGTGGCATACTTCTCGCCGGTCGGTGTTATTTTCCCTTCTCTGGTCGTAACGATATAGCTTTCCTCGTGCGAGCCTACTTCAGTCTCGGTAACCCGGCCCCCTTTCAGAAAGTAAGTTATTGAGCCGGGGTTAAAAAAGACATTCATTCTGGGGATAACACTTTGAGCCGCCCTGACCACTTCTTCCAGATTGGCACCTTTGCTGGCTGCCGTGGCGGCGGCGGTAGCTACCAGCCCCAGGGCCGTTACGACGGAGTTGGAATCAACAACCTCTACCGCTATACCTTCCACCATCTCCTTTGCCATTAGGGCCGAGTCGTAACCTGCTGAAGGAGTGTTGGGGCTGAGGGTGATGACAACTACGCCATCAACCTTGCCCCGCAGTTTTTCAATTGCGTCGTAGAATTCTCCCTGGACAGAGCCGCTGCTGGTGGGCCAGGTTTTGGCTGTTTTCAGGCGGGCATAAAATTCACCGGGGGTCATATCCACCCAGTCGGCGTATTCTTTCTTATCCCATATCAGGTGTAAAGGGACTACCCTTAAGTGATATTTCTCAGCTACATCCTGAGTGATAGTAGAAGAGCTATCAACGAGTACTGCTATTGACATGTTTCATCCTCCCTATTTGCGGTTGGTATAAATTGCTGGTGTAGAGTAGCCTACCTTGCAAGCCGATGTCAAGCCCTGTCCGGATTTCGATTTCAGCATCAATCTCTCTTGCCAGCCTAGGTGCCCGCGTGCTCCCTGAAGCTCAGCTACTCGCTTTGCACCCTGTGTAGCTCTGCCTTTATTTCCTCTATCAGGTTTGTTTCCACCGCCGTACTGGCCATGCGAATGGCATTGGCTACTTCGGTGGCCCGGGAACAACCGTGCCCTATCACCGCTACCCCGTCTACTCCGAAGATGGGGCTGCCACTTCCGGCAGTATGAGTCAGGGCGAATAAGTCCTGAGAAATAGTCTCAACCTGTGTTTGAGGCAATTGTCCTTTTAAGTTTTCTTCCAGGTGCTTGATCACTGCCTCGCCCAGCCCTTCGCAGAACTTTAACAAACTGTTCCCGACAAAGCCATCGCAGATAATGACATTGGCTTTACCGGAAGGAATATCTTTTCCCTCCACATTGCCGATAAAATTCAGATGACTGTTTTTGAATATAGGATAAGCTTTCTTTACCAGCAGATTCCCTTTGCCTTCTTCGGCTCCGTTGCTGAGCAAAGCCACCGTGGGGTTGGTGATGTGCAGTATTTTCTGGCAAACGACGGAACCTATGGCAGCGAAGTTCAGGAGGTCTCGTGGACGGCAGTCGGCGTTGGCTCCCATGTCGAATACCATGGTATCGGGGGCAAGGCCGCAGATAAAGCCGCCAATTATAGGGCGTTTAACGCCAGCAAGCTTTCCCAGAATTTCCATTGCGCTGACCAGGACTGCGCCGGTGTAGCCCATGCTTACCACGGCATCGGCTTTTCCTTCCTTCACCATTCTGGTGGCCACCAGAATGGAAGCGTCTGGCTTGAGGCGCAGGGCTTCTATGGGAGAGTCTCCTTCCCTGATAGTTTGAGAAGCATTTACGACAGAAACAGACAGATTGCTGGTATCATATTTGCGTAACTCCTCTTGGACGACCTCCTCATCTCCTGCCAGGACGATTGCTACTCCCAGTTCTCTGGCGGCCTGTATCGCTCCTGCAACTATTTCCTGCGGGGCATGATCGCCTCCCATAGCGTCTACCGCTATTTTTATCTGCCTTTCATTTTTTGTGGCCATTTAAACTCCTTTTTATAAATAGTGCTCCTGCCCAGATGCTATAGTTGTTGCTGGAGCTGTCTTAAATCGCTCAGCGATTCCTGGTTTTTGCCTTGCCTGTCCAGGTAAAAGGCGTGGATGCCTGCTTGCCCTGGATTGAGAAAATCGAATTGCCAGCTGTCGCCTGTATGCGCCACCTGCGCAGGGAGAACTCCCATTTCCGCACAGATACCTTGATAGAATGCGGGACTTTTCAGTTGTTTGTAATGAGTGGGGGCGGAGAAAATGTAGGTAAAATAATGCTCGATATCCTGCAGGACCAGGCGCAGTAATTCTAGTGGCATGCCTGAGGCAGCGCACAATTTGTATCGAGTGCTTAAAGAGGCAAGAACCTCTTCTACCTCCGGGTAATACTTTATTTTGTGCAAGCAACTTTGTATTGCTAGTTGTGGGTCTCCAAGTTGCAGGAACTCGAACCAGTGTTCTATGTCATACCAGGCCATTTGCTGTTTGCCTATCCTGCCGTATTCCGCAAAGATGGCTGCTTCCGCCTGAGCAATGTCAATTTCTTTTTTACTGGCATAAAGCGCAGGAATGGTTTCATGCCATAGAGCATGGCTGAAAGCTGGTGTCGCCAGTGTCCCCTCAACATCGAAGGAAATTACTTTGATTTTGTTCATCTCAAACCAGGGGATATTAACATATTGCAGGCTGGCAGGTAATCCGTTCATGAAAACCCGGCAGCGGTTCTGTTTGCGGGCATTACTTGAATTCGTTTTTTCCGATCGCAACGAAGATAATGGACAGTACGCCTAGAACGGGAACAAACAGAGAACAGACGGCTCCAGCCAGAGCCAGCCCCCAGGTCTTTCTCTTCAGGGAACAAATGCCTCCGATGATGGCGACTATCCCCATGACAATTAACGGAATACCCAATATGCCTACCATCGGAAGCCTGATGTATTGGTCGACGATAGAACTGCCTGCCAGCGCGATCAATACGCCAGGGAATAATTCAAGCCCTCCGGCAATGATGGCCAGAATGCCGGCGGTTGCTGGCAGCCATGTCGCTTTCGTTCCTGTTTCTTTCTGTATGGTATTGACAGTCACAGGAGTGCCGCATTCGTAGCACACTTTCATCTCGTCTTCCAATTTCTTGCCGCAGTTTTTGCAAAACATCTTTTCCTTTCCTCTAAGAAGCGTTTTTTCTTTCGTGTGGCAACGTTAATCTGTGGGATAATCAAGGATGATAAATTGCGTACTGGCGGGCAACGAGGAGGAGGTAACAGAAAGGACATTTTCTTTTCTGGTCTCTACGCCACCCATCTTATTGAAGAATTTGTCCGGTTCCTCAAGGTCTCGGAGTAGAACGGAAGTTTTATAATGCATGGGAATAACAATGCGGGGCTCTAATTGCTTGACTATTTCTGAGGCGGTTGAGACAGAAATGGTGGATACTTCTCCCACGGGAAGGAAGAGAATATCGACCACTCGCAACTGCTCCGCCATTTGCGGTGTCAAAGAGTGCCCCAAGTCGCCCAGATGGCACAGAGACAACCCATCTATCTCTATCAGATAGACGGTATTTTTCCCCCTAAGCTGCCCTTGTTGATCATCGTGGAAGGAAGCGATTCCCGTGATAAAAACTCCGCCTATGTCGTATTCTCCCGGGCATTTAACTTCCTTGGGCGAACCAGTAATATCCTGAATGTTGCCGTGGCCGGGATGAAAATGGCTCAGAGTAACAATATCAGCTTCAGGATGTCCCAGCGAATAACCCAAGCCAGGGGAATAAGGATCGGTGACGACGGTTTTTCCTTTTCCTTCGAGCAGGAAGCATGAATGTCCTAACCATTTAATTTTCATAGTAATGCAAAGAGTATATCGTCTTTATTAATGTATGTCTTCTTTTAATTCTTTTCCTGTGGGACACTCTCGGGGCAGAATAACGGCACTGATGGCAGCTGCGATAACTGCCTTGCCAATATCCAGAAAAATAAAGGGGGATATTGCCAGCCACAGGATTTTAGAGAAATCAGCGTGGATTAGCACGGAGAGATAGGTAGCTCCGCAGGCGTAGATGATGAGCACGCCTGTAAGCATCAAGACTAATTGATGGCGAAAACCTCTCCAACTTGAATGCTTTGCTGTGCACCAGCCGATCAGGGCGGCAGCAGCGACAAAACCAATGATATATCCACCGGTAGCTCCCTGGAAGTAAGCGAGCCCACCCGACCAACCGGCAAACCACGGCACTCCTGCCACTCCCAGGCCGGCATAAATGCTCTGACTTATAGCGCCGTATCTTGCTCCTAATAATACGCCGCTGAGCAGGACAGCGAATACCTGTCCGGTAATGGGCACGGGCGTAAAGGCGAGGGGAATTCTCATCTGGGCCAGAAGGCCGGTGGAAGCTGCCATGACCAGAGCCAGGCCGATTTTTTGAGAAGTGCTGCGGGTATAGCGCCAGGTGAAAGCCCGGTAGCGCTGCTGTTTGTACTCTTCAATCCATGTGGTTGTCATTATCAAATCTCCACGGGAAGATTTTATTGTATTGTGCCTGTCGAAAATGCGAGACCAGTGCGGTATGCTAGCATGGCGATTGACGTAGATGCAAACAGGAAGAAGGGGATGTTAACATTACCTGAAAAGATTTTTGAAGGATTCGACATAAATCGGGGGTGAAAGGGTAAGCATGAACATTCTGGGTATTGAGTCTTCCTGTGATGAAACTGCCGCCGCGGTAGTTGAGGATGGAGTTAGAATTGTTTCCAACGTGGTAGCGTCGCAGGTGGAAATCCATGCTCGCTTTGGCGGTGTGGTTCCCGAAGTTGCCGCAAGACAACACCTCCTTGCTATCATCCCCGTTGCCGAACAGGCAATGTCTGAGGCAGGTGTTTTGTGGAAAGATATAGGTGCTATTGCCGTGACCTATGGCCCCGGGTTGGCTGGCTCTTTGCTGGTGGGGGTCAATATGGCCAAAGCGATCGCTCTGGCCAGGCAGCTACCCCTCGTAGGAGTTAATCACCTGGAGGCGCATATTTATGCCAATTGGCTGGAGGCATCTGCTGTGTCCTTGTTTGAGGAAGAGAGGAAGAGTGTAGAGTTTCCCTGCCTGTGGCTTATCGTCTCGGGGGGACATAGCGATATGATTTTGATGCGAGGGCACGG